>JAPUKJ010000272.1 GCA_027295705.1 Ignavibacteria bacterium
GGTCGGAGGGTACAGATGAATTCATGAACGTGCTATGGGGTTAGATCATCGTTGAAAGGCCGATCACAAAACGTACGCTCCCACCGCAAATGATGGGAGCGTAGGAGTCTAATGACATGTCCTATTGTGCGCTGGGATTCATGGATTCGTGCGCATGAACCACGCGCCATTTGTTCCCCTGCTTGACATACACAGAAGTTACCTTGCTGGTATAATTCATGACGTTACCCCCCATGTCGACTGTTGCAGCTTGGTTGTAGGTTAGCACTGCAACATCGTCATAGATTTGCACACGCGGGTTGTACATCTGGAAGTCGAGCATCTTAAACTGCTCAAAGTATTGATCCAACTTAGGGATAAAGTTCACTTTTGGATCTGTTTCGAGATACGGACTCATCGCGCCGAAGTACGTGGCGTCATCTGTCAAGTAATCGGCCCAGAAGGCCTTGTCTTTTTTCTGCCATGCTTCGGATGCCGCTTTCTCTCGGGCAATGATCTGGTCGGCGACTTGAGCGTGCCCCGATTGCCAACCGCTTGCGCCAAGGATACAAACAGCAAGGATAAAGAAAAAGTGATTGTGTTTCATAGGTGCCTCCTATTGATTTGTGAGAGATGGTTGGGTTTGAGGAGACTCTTCACGAGTCATTAGTTACTTAGATCTTACGCTGTAATTTTATTTCCACGCTCCTGCATAGGTATCACGCTTGATAAACTGGCCACGTCCTGCTTTGCCGAGCCATTTTTCTTTGTCAACAATGGTCTCGCCGCGCAAGAGGATGGTCTCTACATTTCCTTTTACCTTGAAGCCCTCGAACATCGAATAGTCAACGTTCATGTGGTGCGTCTTTGCAGAAATCGTATGCTCCTTGTTCGGGTCCCAAATCACGATGTCGGCATCGCTTCCGATTGAGATAGCGCCTTTGCGCGGATAGAGCCCAAACATTTTTGCAGGCGCGGTTGATAAGAGTTCTACCCATCGGTTGAGGGTGATGCGCTTTTTGTTTACTCCGTGATGGAAGAGAAGTTGAAGCCTGTTTTCGACGCCAGGGCCGCCGTTAGGAATTTTGGCAAAGCTGTCGCGTCCAAGTTCTTTCTGTTCTTTGAAGCAAAAAGGGCAATGATCGGTGGAGACCACTTGCAGTGTGTTTTTTCGGAGCCCCTCCCATAATTTGTCTTGATGCCATTTTTCGCGCAGAGGAGGGGTGAACACGTACTTTGCTCCTTCAAAGTTTGGACGTTCCAAATCTTCGATTGACAGCAGGAGGTATTGCGGACATGTTTCAGCAAATACAGGGACGCCCTTGTCACGAGCCTCGGCAACTTTCTCCAGAGCGTCCGCTGAGGAGAGATGAACGATGTACACAGGCGCGCTTGCCATCTCGGCCAGCGCAATCGCACGATTGACTGCTTCACCTTCTGCAGTCGTTGGCCGAGTCAGTGCATGATATATCGGGGCAACTTTTCCCTCTGCAACTGCCTTCTGCACCAGCAGGTCGATGACGCTGCCATTCTCTGCGTGCATGCACACCAGTGCGCCATTTTGACCAGTCTGACGCAAAGCACGGAAGATCGTCGCGTCATCCACCATTAGTACATTTGGATAGGCCATGAAGAGCTTAAAGCTTGTTAATCCCTCACGTACCATTTCGTTCATGTCTTCAAGATGCGCCTCTGGCAGGTCGGTGATGATCATATGCAGACTATAATCTGTAGTTGCCTTCTCACCTTTCTTCCACCAGATATCGAGGGCCTCGCGCATCTTTTGTCCTTTGCTTTGGATTGCAAAGTCGATGAGGCATGTTGTGCCGCCAAAAGCTGCCGCACGCGTACCCGTTTCAAAATCATCGCTTGAGACCGTTCCACCGAACGGCATATCCAGGTGCGTGTGAACGTCTACTCCGCCGGGAATCACGTATTTCCCTCGGGCGTCAATTACTTTATCCGCTTGGGTCTGAAGGTTGACCCCAATTGTGGTGATCTTATCCTTCTCGATGTAGAGGTCGCCAATATAATCTTGTTCAGCTGTGATGATCCGGCCGTTTCTTATTAGTGTGGACATGATTGCTCCAAAGAGTTCAAGCAGAAAATGATTGTTGAGATTGGTTGAGAGCGTTCAGGCTTCAAGTATTAAACTCAAAAGCCTGACGTGTTGAGAGTGATCAGTGTATTTCGATTCCGTGCTTTGCCTGGAATTGCCGCAGCGCTTCCCATGTGAGCGGCTGAGGTAGCTTTTTCATGAGCTCGTTCCAAGTAATTGCTTCTGTGCCGTCATCTTTTCTCACCATCGAGATGCAGTCATCGACCGGACACACGAGGAAACAAAGCATGCAGCCGACGCAATCCGGCTCTCGAACTTTCGGCTGGTTTTTGCCGTCATGTGGGATGATATCGATGCACTGATGGGCGCCATCCTCACATGCAATGTAGCAGAGATTGCATTGGATGCATTTTGATTCGTCGATTTGCGCAACAGTCTTGTATAACAGATTAAGGTCCCCGAAGTCAGCGATTGAAGCGAGGGATTTTCCACGTATGTCGTTGATGGATCGGAATCCTTTCTCTTCCATCCAGTTTATCAGTCCTTCCAGCATATCGTCGATAATGCGGAAGCCGTAGTGCATTACTTCAGTGCAGACCTGAACGCTCGTTGCGCCCAGCAGAATGAACTCAAGGGCATCGCGCCACGTAGAAATGCCACCGATGCCTGAGATCGGTAGGTTGATCTCCGGATCGATAGCAATCTGAGAAACCATGTTGAGTGCAATCGGTTTGACGGCTACGCCTGCATAGCCACCATGTCCCCCCTTGCCATCAACTGATGGTTTCAACTCCAACGTATCCAGATCAACACCCATGATACTGTTGATGGTGTTAATAAGCGACAGTCCGTGCGCGCCGCCTTTCTTAGCAGCACGACCAGGGAAGCGTATGTCGGCAACATTGGGCGTCAGTTTGACCAACACTGGGATGGTGGAAACTTCCGTGACCCATTCGGTAATCATAGTACAATACTCAGGCACCTGTCCGACAGCGGAGCCCATGCCACGCTCGCTCATGCCGTGCGGGCATCCGTAGTTGAGTTCGATGCCGTCACAGCCAGTATCAATCGTGCGCTTCACGATGTCGTTCCAGACCTCCCGCGTTGATTCAACCATTAACGAAGCAATCACCGCGCGGTCAGGCCAGAGCTTCTTGGTCTCAGCAATTTCTTTGAAATTCACCTCGATTGGCCGATCACTGATCAATTCGATGTTGTTAATGCCGAGGATCTTCTGCCCGTTATAGTCGATTGCACCGTAACGATTCACGACGTTCATCACCGGCTCGCCGATGGTCTTCCACACCGCACCGCCCCATCCTGCTTCGAAAGCCTTACACACCTGATAAGCAGAGTTTGTAGGCGGCGCCGACGCAAGCCAGAAGGGATTTGGCGATTTTATACCGCCGCAGTTGATCGATAGGTCAACCATGCTTACCTGATTTGTTTACCGATTCCTTGCTGAACAGGCACTTGTCAATCCCATGTGCCGCTTTTTTTCCGTCGGCAGCAGCGTGCACTACTTCCTTTCCCACATTGATACAATCACCACCGGCGAAGTATTTTGGATTGCTCGTCTGTAATGTCTCGGGGTCAACCCACACTTGGCCATTTTGGATCCTGAGATTCGGAATCTCAGAGAGAAAGCTCTCATTAGCTTTTTGTCCGACGGATTTGATGACCATGTCAACCGGGAGCTGAAACTCGGAATTCGGGATTGGCTCAAGTGCTCGCCTTCCTTTCGCGTCAGGCTCCCCGAGTTTCATCCTGGTGCATTCAAGTGCTTCAACATGGCTGTTACCCAGAATTCGTATAGGTGCAGTCAAGAAATGAAATATGACGCCATCATGCTTAGCAAGTTCGAACTCAAAGTCATAGGCCGACATTTCATTCCTGCTACGCCGATAAATAATCATTACCTGCTCTGCACCCAAGCGCTTCGCTTCCGTTATGGCGTCAATGGCGGTGTTGCCGGCGCCAATGACTGCTACTCGGTTGCCCACATCGACAGATTTCCAATTCCGTGTTGTTACTCGTTCGATAAATTCCAGCGCGTCATAGACACCAGGCAAGTCTTCTCCGGGAATATGCATGCGTGTTGGAGAAGGTAGACCAAGACCAAGAAATACGGCGTCATGGCGTTTCTCGAGTTCGGCAACGGACAGATTTTTCCCGATGCGCACACCCGTCTTGATCTTTACACCAAAGCGTTCGATCAGCTTCACCTCGTTTAAGCTGTCCGCTTGGGTCATCTTATACGGTGCGATACCCCAGGTGTCCAGGCCTCCGGGCTTATCCTTCGCCTCATAGATTGTCACGTCATAGCCCATTAGGGCGAGTTCTGCGGCGCACGCAAGTCCGGCAGGGCCCGCTCCAATCACTCCGATTGTTTTGCCATTTTTCGGTGCCGGGGTAAAAAGTGTGGGCATGCCTTGTTCGAAATACCAATCGATCGCATACCGTTGAAGCCGTCCGATTTGAATTGGCTGTTCGCCACGCTCATTATAGACGCAGGCCCCCTCGCAGAGCACATCCACGGGACAAGCCTTGGCACACGTCAATGCCACCCAATTCGATTCGAGAATTGTTTTGGCTGAACCCTTGAGATTTCCAGTTGCGATTTTCTTAATGAATGTAGAAATGTCAATGTGCGTAGGGCACGCCTTCATGCAGGGTGAATCGAAGCAATACAGACATCTGTTCGCCTCGGCAACGGCAGAGTTGGAGGTGAATGGCGGGTGGAGTTCAGCGAAGTTTTGCTCGTATTGTTCAGGTGTAAGTTTGGGTGCGATGTTTTTCATAGAGGTTTGAGATTCAACAGGATTCGAAAGGAATCACCTTATGACTGCGGCTTCAGCTCCGCGTCGGCAATGCTCAACGCTTCATCAAACGATTTGACAGCTAGGTCAATTTCCTCTTTTGTAATAATTAGAGGAGGTGCGATGACGAAGTGACTGACCCATGCTTGAAGAAAGACTCCATTCTTCATCATCTCAGCGGCAACCTTGTCTACCAGCAGTGGCTTTCCAGATACCTTGTCAGCCATGGTATTGAACGGCTCCTTCGTCTTTTGATTCTTTACTAATTCAACTCCCCAGAACAAACCGATGCCACGAACGTCTCCAATTGAAGGGTGCTTGGCCTTGAGTAGATTCAGCTTGGTGCCCATGTATTCACCCAGCTCGAGAGATCGTTCGATCAGGTTCATACGTTTTAGCTCATTAATGGCCGCTATGGCCGGTGCGATTGTAAGGGGATGTGCTTCGTAGGTGTGGCCATGAGAGAAGTAGTGGTCATCAAAGAACTGAGCGATTTTTGATGTTGTAGCGCAGACTCCGAGCGGCACGTAGGCTGTCGTTATTCCCTTAGCCGTTGTGAGAATGTCCGGCTTGACTCCCCAATGATCGATTGCAAACCACTTCCCTGTCCGTCCCCAGCCGCTCATTACCTCGTCTGCGATAAACAGAACGTTATTGTTCGTGCAAATCTCACGAAGACGGGGCATATATTCTTTGGGCGGCACCAGCACACCGTTGGTTCCGACGACGGGCTCCACGATAACTGCTGCCACGTCGCTCTCGTTCTCAATCATATGTTCGATGTATTCTACACAGGCGATTTCACATTCCGGATAGTGATGGTTTAGAGGGCAATCATAGCAGTTCACTTCAGGAGCAAAGATTACTCCGGGAATTTTCCCGGCAGGCTCCATGGCCCATCGGCGAGGGTCACCCGTTGCGGCGATTGAACCCATTGTTGAACCGTGGTATGAGCGATAGCGCGCGATAATTTTTGTCTTGCCGGTTACCATTCGCGCGATCTTAAATGCGGCTTCATTTGCCTCGGTGCCGGAAGTGGCGAAGAAGAACTTTTCCAAGCCCTTGGGAAGAATCTCCACAAGCATTTTACTCAATATTGCCCGCACGTCCGTGGCATAGCCTGGCGCAATGTAGGGGAGCTTCCGAGCTTGCTCTTCGATTGCCTTAATCACTGCTTGGTTCTTATGTCCAAGCGTAACGCACATAAGCTGAGAAGAGAAATCCAAGTAGCGTTTGCCATTCGCGTCGGTGAAGTAACATCCCTCAGCATCCACGATGTGCAGGGGCTTCCATCCCTTCTGGAAACGCCATGTTCCGTAGGTGTACTTTGCAGTGTTGTCGGTAACTTGTTCAGAAGTCATCGTAGGTGTCGACATTTCCATTAGGCCTCTTCTTCGACAATTTCTTTGTAAGATTCCGGTCGGCGGTCTCTAAAAAATTGCCACACCGACCGTACCTCTTGGATCATGTCCAAGTCCAGGTCAGCAACCACAAGCTCAGCTTTGTCCCTGCTTCCCTGTGCGATGATCTTGCCGCGAGGATTGCAGAAATAGCTTTTCCCATAGAATTCTCCCATGTTCCATGGAGCCTCGGTACCGACACGATTGATTGCGCCGACGAAATACCCATTGGCTACCGCGTGAGCAGGTTGCTCAAGCTCCCATAAGTGTTCTGAAAGGCCTGCTACAGTCGCGGAGGGATTGAAGACGATCTCAGCGCCCTGCAGCCCCAGGATCCGTGCTCCCTCAGGGAAATGACGGTCATAGCAGATATACACTCCGATGTCTGCATACCGTGTCTTGAACACAGGATAGCCGAGATTGCCAGGCTTGAAGTAAAACTTCTCCCAGAACCCTGGCTCAACCTGCGGGATATGGTGCTTCCGGTATTTTCCGACATAGCTGCCGTCTGCATCGATCACAGCAGCTGTATTATAGTATACGCCGGTTATTTCTTCTTCGTAGATTGGAACGATCATTACCATCTGATATTTCTTTGCATACTCCTGCATGATCCTAATGGTGGGGCTTTCGGGGATACGTTCCACCATGGCATACCACTTCGTCTTTTGTTCCGCACAGAAGTACGGTCCGTAGAACAGCTCCTGAAGGCATAGAATCTGGACTTCCTTTTTCCCAGCTTCTTCGATAAGACCGATATGCTTGTCGATCATAGCTTTCTTGATCGTCTCAATCGGCTTATCAGCTGATTCGACAAGCTTGCACTGGATAAGTCCCCCTCGTACGATGCGTGGCATATCAACTCCTGAGTTAAGGCCGACTTACTTGAATGGATGGCGCAAGCGAGAATAAGAGCATTCTTGTAAACAAAGAATACTAAGCACAATTTTGATATTTGTCAAGCGAAGCACAGTTCCTTCAGACAAACAACCTTACCATTTCATCCTTTTTTCACAACCCGACGTTAATTTTATGCAATTAAGCCAGCAAAACGTGAGAGCTCAGTTGACCCATCAGAAGATCGGCCTTGTTTCTCCTTCGGTTTCGTTTTGAGAAATACTCACAGTTTACTATCTTAATTGTGTTGTCTGCAACGAGATAGACCCCAAGAACCGGTCAACTTGAGCATCTCAATTCCCTTTCCCTTGTTGCCGTTAATGCGAAAGCTGTCTGACAAGATTAGTCAGACAGGAAGGTCTCTGATTTGAAGAAAAAAACGATCACACATTTTGGAAATTGCTCTGACGTTGGTCAGGTGAGATCGGACAATCAGGACTTCCTGGGTAAGTTTCCTGAAAATGGAGGCGATGCTCTGAGTCCTAAAGGACAACTCTTTGTTGTTGCTGACGGCATGGGTGGACACAAAGCGGGGAGGGAAGCGAGCGAGCTCGCGGTGAATACGATCGGGCACGCATATTATTCTGCACCAACGGAGAGCATCCCGGAAAGCTTGCAGCATGCCTTCCAAGCGGCCAACGACAAGATTCATTCGCAGAGTGCCACGAGTGCGAAGTACTCAGGCATGGGGACAACATGCACAGCGTTAGTTCTTAAGGATGATCATGCCTATATAGGCCACATCGGGGACAGCCGTGTGTATCGGATAAGCAAGGAAAACATTGTGCAGCTAACGAATGATCACTCAAATGTAGCCGAAATGCAACGCCGCGGCATGATAACTAAAGAAGAAGCGAAATATCATCCGGAGCGCTCCCTCCTTTACCGGGCGCTGGGTTCGAGGGCTGTTGCGGAGATAGATATTATTGATGACATCGATCTTGGTGCGGATGAGTATTTCTTGATGTGCACGGACGGTCTGTTCAATCATGTTGAAGATGAAGAGATGAAAACAGTCGTTTTGAGGAATGATCCCCAAAAGGCCTCTGAGGTACTAGTCGAATTATCAAATGATCGCGGCGGGACTGACAATATCACAGTCCAGGTTGTTCATGTAAAGAGTTCTGACCAAAATAATAAATGAACATTGTGTCCCTCAAGTTGAACATGGATGGTATCGGAATTGTTTACGACACTCCCTTGACTCTTCTTTGAGCTAATCTCCCTACACACGACAGCTCGTATTCTCACCCGCAGATCTGCTAGACGCTAGAGGAAATCTGGAAGGCTGGTCAATTTAGCTCACCTTATGCAATGGAGGGGAACTCACCTAATCGCAGGTCGGCTTTGGAGCTGTAGTTAGATTCTCAAAAAGGGGGAACCATCCCACAAGCAGGCGCATCTGGTATGAATGCATCCTAATGAGCTTGGAATAGGCAGGAATCATTATTACCTTATTCGCGATATTTGACAGCAATACATCAATCGATGGAAAACATTTGATGCCGCAGAAGGAATTGTTCCTCGACGATGATCCACTTTGGTATAAGGACGCAATCATCTACGAGGTTCATGTCAAGACATTTTATGATAGCAGCGGCGACGGAAGCGGGGATTTCAAGGGGCTGACCGAGAAGCTCGATTATTTACAAAGCTTAGGGATAACCGCCATATGGCTTCTCCCTTTCTATCCTTCCCCGCTAAGGGATGGTGGCTATGATATCTCTGACTATCATGGTGTTCACCCGCGGTACGGTACCCTGACGGATTTCAGAGCGTTTTTGAAAGAAGCCCACAAGAGAGGGCTCAGGGTCATCACTGAGCTGGTACTGAACCACACTTCCGACCAACACGCGTGGTTCCGCAGAGCAAGAAAAGCTGATAGGGGATCGGAGTGGAGGGATTACTACGTGTGGAATGATACACCGGATAAGTACAAGGATGCAAGGATCATATTCAAAGATTTCGAAACGTCCAACTGGACGTGGGATTCCATAGCCAAAGCCTACTACTGGCATCGTTTCTACTACCATCAGCCCGAGTTGAATTACGACAACCCGAGAGTACAGAGGGAGATTTTGAAGGTTGTCGGTTATTGGTTCGATATGGGAGTTGATGGACTACGGCTGGATGCTCTTCCTTATCTGTTTGAAAGGGAGGGGACAAGTTGCGAGAACCTTCCGGAGACATTTGAATACCTGAAAAAACTCCGAGCGCATATAGACGCTAAGTTCAGGAACAAAATGATCCTTGCTGAGGCAAACCAGTGGCCGGAGGATGCTGCAGCGTACTTCGGAAATGGCGATCAGTGTCACATGGCTTTTCACTTTCCATTGATGCCGCGGATTTTTATGGCAGCGCGGATGGAGGACAGGTTTCCCATTATTGACATTTTCGATCAGACACCTCCGACTCCCGAGTCGTGTCAGTGGGCTCTCTTCCTGAGGAATCATGATGAACTCACGCTCGAGATGGTAAGCGATGAGGAACGTGACTATATGTACAGGTTCTATGCAAAGGATCCCATTGCGCGAATTAATCTGGGAATCCGCAGGCGTCTCGCTCCGCTTCTCAGCAACAGTAGAAGAAGGATCGAGCTCATGAATATCCTTCTGTTATCCCTGCCGGGAACTCCGGTGATTTACTATGGGGATGAAATAGGGATGGGGGACAATCATTATCTAGGCGATCGGGATGGCGTGCGGACGCCGATGCAGTGGAATGGCGACAGAAACGCAGGTTTTTCCCCTGGAAACCCCCAACAGTTGTACCTGCCGATCATCATTGATCCTGAATATCATTATGAAGCCGTGAATGTTGAAAACCAGGAACGAAATCAGTCGTCGCTTCTCTGGTGGATGAGACGAGCGATCGCCACTCGAAAGCGCTTCAAGGCTTTTGGAAGAGGGACCATTGAGTTCCTGCAATGTGAGAATCCGAGAGTGCTGGCTTTCATTCGTCAGTATCAGGACGAGACTATCCTCGTCGTGGTTAATCTCTCGCGGTTCTCTCAAGTGGTTGAACTCGATCTATCCCGATTTGCAGGATACGTTCCCGAAGAAGTGGTTAGTCGAAACATGTTTCCACTCATCAAGGACTCATCATACGTCTTAACGCTCGGATTTCATGATTACTATTGGTTTCTTTTGCGGAAGGAGGAGGAGATTGTAAGATTCGAAAAGAGACGGGTCATTCCAGAGTTGAGCCTTAGCGGCAGCTGGGATTCGGTCTTTGAAGGAACACTAAAGGAGAAAATGGAACGAGAGATAATCCCATCATTTCTTGAAAGGTGTCACTGGCTTGGTAACAAGGCGGGCAAAATACAGCTCGTTAAGATCATTGAACGCCTCCCGCTCGGCAGCAATGCCTCGTATCATCAATTTCTTTTTCTCGAAGTCAGATATAGAGAAGGGACCCCGGAGACCTATCTGTTCCCGCTCTCATTTTCGTCAGGATCAGTAGAACCGCTCAAAGATAGTCCTCATGCGGTCATTGCACGCATCAAAGTTGACAACGTCGAAGGGGTTTTGTACGACGGAGCCTACGACGAGGGGTTCAGAAAAAATGTTCTAGGTCTGATGGCAAGGAAGCAAAGCGTGAAGGGATTGCACGGACAGCTAACGGCATACCTTGGAAAATTTCTTAGGAATATTAATAAGGGATCAATTCCACTTGAGAAATCGAAAGTACTCAACGCAGAAAAAAGGAATACATCGTTTCTTTACGACAACCAAGTGTACTTCAAGGTAAACCGATATCTCGAGGATGGACCGAGTCCTGACCTCGAACTCGGGCGCTTTCTCTCGGAGAACACCTCGTTTTCAAACCTTCCGCCCTTCGCCGGTGCAATCGAATATAAGAAGGCAGGATCCGAACCTGTTACTCTGGGTATACTCCAAGCCTTCGTGCCCAACGAGGGCGTTGCATGGAGGTTTACGTTGGACGCGCTTGGAATGTACTACGAACGGGTTCTGTCGAGAAAGGGGGACATTCAAGAAATCCCAAAGGCTCCTTATCGTGTTTCAACGGGTGCTTCTCAGGAAATCCCGGAGCTTCTACAGGAAGTGATTGGGGGCGACTTCTTGGAGATGACGAGCCTCTTGGGGAGAAGAACGGCAGAAATGCATCTCGCGCTTTCGTCCGAACTTGAGAACCCGAATTTTGCTCCAGAACCTTTCTCACTCCTTTACCAGCGGTCTGTGTATCAGTCGATGCAGAGCCTTGCGAAAAGGGTTTTCGACTTGCTCCGGAAAACAACCAAGAAGATGCCGGCGGAGCCAAGGGAAAAAGCCAACCAGCTGCTTGGCATGGAAAAACAGGTTATGACTCTGTTCAGAGAGTTTATTCGCAAGAAAATCGATGCCGCCAAGATCAGGATTCATGGTAATTACCATCTCGGTCAAGTCCTCTATACCGGAAATGATTTCTTCATCATTGATTTTGGTGGTGAAACAACACGCGACTTTACTGAACGAAGGATGAAGAGTTCCCCAATCAGAGATGTTGCAGGGATGGTACTGTCTTTTCACTATGCAGCCTACACTTCACTCCACAAACGACTTCCGCTCACACCCGTTGCGATCAGGGAATTGGATCCGTGGGCAGATCTGTGGTATCGATACGTTCGAGAAGAATTTATCAAATCATATCTGCGGAAAGCCAGAAACGCGCTTTTTCTTCCCAAGAACGATGAGGACTTCAATGTTATGCTGCGCTCGTTCCTTCTTGAGACGGCATTCCATGAGTTGCGGTACGAACTAACCCGTCACCCCGACCGGACTGTCGTTCCCATGAGGGGAATTCTCCATTTGTTGGAAGAGTAGGCACCCCGGAACCTGCTGTCGCAACGCTCGGCACAGCCCCAGACTGAAGCGAGAGTCATTGAAAAAGATCGCGGCATTGGAAGCCGTTCGCAGATTGATTGATGATTATCCGCTGGGATGCTCCGTGAGGACGCCCTTGGCCACGCCATTCAAGTGAAAAGACATGACATAGCAAAACTGTTATTTGCGACAGGTCTACTGTACCTTGTCGGATGTGCCTCAGTACAGGGCAAAAAGGAAAGCGCTCCCTTCGAGTTGATCTTGCACAAAGGCGTCACTTGGTCAGACGATCACAAGGCATTTGACCCGAAGCTGCCGGGTTTCCATGTTGTTGGAGGTATAGGGGAAGTGATACTTCGACGGGTGACGAAACAGCTTCCTGATGAATTCACCCTAGCGATCCGAACCTCACCTGGCATGCCGCCCATGCTCGAAAGCTTCACGTTGGTTTCTCTTGATGCGATCGTGGAGTCTGTTCCGTTCGGTGGCTCAACGACCGTGTGGAATGCAGAGAGTGATCGTCAAAGTGACATTCTTTTCAAAGTACCCGAAGGGACGTATTTTTTGTTCGAAGTTGTCGGGACTGAGGTTCATGTTTCCTTCCTGCCCCGAGGGATAGCGCTGCTGAAAGAGGAATGCAGGATACGGTGGGTAGATTGGTTCAGGGAATAAAGAACTCAATCCAGACAACAAAAAAGAAGCCCTGGCGGGAGTAGTGCCAAGGCTTTCGCTTCTTGAACTCTTGCTTACTTCAGGAGCATCATCTTGTGGATCTTCATGAAGTCGGCCGCCTCAAATCTGAACATGTAAATACCACTGCTCACAGGTAGCCCCGCATCGTTTCGTCCGTCCCAAGTGACCGTATATCTTCCGCGTTCCAATCTCTCATTCACTATCGTCTTAATCTTCTGCCCCAATATATCATAGACCACTAATTGTACATTGCTAGCGCTCGGCAGCTGATAGACAATCGTAGTCGTAGGGTTAAACGGATTAGGATAGTTCGGACTGACTGCGAAAAACTCGGGCACGTTCAGTTGATCCCCAACACCGGTGATCGGCGAATAGGCGGTATTGCTCGGTTCGCTCTCGTTGGATGGACTATCATTGTCGAAAGCAGTAACATAAAACGTGTGCGTTCCCACTGTCGAGGTGTATGTTGCTGAATCCGCGCGGCCGGTGTCCGCTGGAGTTCGTGCAATGGCCACGACGAATGTACTATCTTCGTAAAGATTAATCCCTGCGAAGTCGTTCATCCGTGTACCGTCAATATTGGTTGATGGATTTATCCAGTGCATCACGAGATTGGAATCTAATCGCGTGACAAACAGACTGATCGGTGGATTTGGCTTCGGGGCTCCTCCGGCATAAACTGTAGCACCGGCGGCCAAGCTTAGACTATCATTGAAGTCTTTCGCAAAAAGCTGATAGGAATATAACTGTCCGGTAATTAATGCTGTGTCCGTGTACGATTCGCTTCCGCTCGAAACATTTGCCGCGAACGCACTGTCTCTGTGAATTTCTATTGCAAAGTTGACAAGCGTATCTCCACTTGCATATGCTGATGGGTCTGTCCATGTCAATGGTACTGATGTTGGAGTAGTGAAATCACTGTACGCAGTAACATCAGTGGGAGGATGCGGATCAAGAGGATCAGACAAAATAACGCCCGGACCGTGAGCTAAGACTAGATTTGGATAAACGTTTTCCTGGGCGAGTGGAAAGATCTGACTCTGACTGGGCCAGAATGAG
>JAPUKJ010000273.1 GCA_027295705.1 Ignavibacteria bacterium
TGCCCCTGCTATTTTAGCGTTAGTGATACTACGACCAGGAAGATGTTCCAAACAAAGAAACTTACGATTGATCCGTCGGCCCGATTTGTGGAAGAACTGAAGAAAATGTTGGGGCCGCAAAGTGTGCGATTCAACACGTAGAGCTCGAGAGATAAGAAACAAGGATGATCAAATTACATGGCGATTAACTACATCATAGTAGAAACATAGGAGACATGATGAAGCCTTTGGAGATAACTGATGCAAACTTTCAGCAAGAAGTTTTAAATTCTGATAAACCGGTTCTGGTTGACTTTTGGGCAGCATGGTGCGGACCATGTAAAATGGTGACGCCAGTTGTGGAAGAGATTGCCTCAGAGTACGACGGCAAACTTAAGGTCGGCAAACTTGACGTCGATAACAACCCTGAAGTATCAATGAAGTTTGGCATTCGTAGTATTCCTACGCTGATGGTGTTTAAGGGGGGAAAAGTCGTCGAGCAAATCATCGGCGCAGTGCCGAAAAAAAACTTGTTAGAAAAGGTTATGCCGCATATTGACGTGAAATAAGAACGCCTTGATTGGGTGATGAAGCCCGACCCCGACAAGAGGTCGGGTTTTTCTGTTCTGGCAGGAGCGGAAAGTTAGGAAGCAGCGGACAATCTGGTGCCTGCAGCTCTTTCGGCGCGAGTCCTTGAAATCAGAATATGCCTAGATTTGAATTGGGGGTTGATCTCTGGAGATGAAAATTGGTTTGTGAGAATTTATCACACTGCCATAACGAGGAAGAAAGGGTACGTTGCGTATTCTAGCTCTTTCTGACATCCACGGCTCCTACGAGGATGTCGACGTTATATTGTCTAAAGAAGCATCATATGATGTGCTGATTATTGGCGGTGACCTCACGACGCTTGGAACAGACAGTGAGGCTGGGGCTGCAATCAAACATCTGCAGTCGTTCGGGAAGCCCGTGTTCGCAGTCGGTGGTAATATGGATCCGCCTCAACTCGATGAAACCTTTGCACAGCTTGGAGTCTCAATTAACGGCACGGGCGTGGTCCTCAACGATGTTGGGTTTTGTGGTGTATCAGCTTCACCGATCTCACCACTCAATACGCCAAATGAGATTCCCGAGGAAGAAATCAAGCAGCGAGCGGAGGCTGGGTGGAAGGAAATCTTGAACGCCCGATGGAAAATCTTTGTCCCACACGCTCCCCCGCACAATACTAAAGTAGATCTCGTCTCGTCCGGAAATCATGTCGGCAGCACAGCCGTCAGGAAGTTTGTTGAAAAGAATCAGCCTGATGTGGTTGTCTGTGGTCATATTCATGAAGCGCGGGGTATGGACAGTATCGGTAAAACCAAGATCATAAACTGTGGACTCGCAGGAAGGGGGTTCTACGGAATGATCCACATTGACAAAACAATTTCGGTAGAGAATTGCCAGTCGTAGTATCGATTAAGAAAATAATGAAGATGTGAATTGCTCTGGTATCGGGTATGTGTACAGTTCTAAAGCTATAAGAAGATTAAACCAATAATTCACAAATCATTACCAACATTACGGAGGCACCCAATGAGGAAAACCATTCTTTGTTCAATCGCTTCGTTCATTGCGGCACTGTCTGTCTCGGCCCAAACTACATGGATAGCCGATAAAGCACACACGCAGATAACATTCTCTGTGACACATCTTTTGATCAGTGAAGTGACCGGCCGCTTCAGCGATTTTGATGTAACGTTCCATGACGCTAACGAGGACTTTACTGATGGCACGATCAGGGTCACGATAAGGACGGCCAGCATCAATACCGGTATTGAGAAACGCGATAATCATTTGAAATCAGATGACTTCCTTGGTGCAGAGAAATTTCCCAACATTACATTTGAGAGCACGTTGATCGAAAAGACCGGGAAGGATACCTACAAGATCACAGGGGATCTCACCATACGGGACGTGACAAAGAGCGTGGTGTTAGATGCAAAACACAACGGTACAGTAACGGATCCTTGGGGAGTCACGAAGGCGGGCTTCAAAGCAACAACGTCAATTAATAGATTTGATTTTGGTGTAAAGTGGGGTGCGGCTCTGGAGGCTGGAGGGCTTGTCGCGGGTGAAACTGTTGTCCTTACTCTGCTCATGGAGTTTAACAAACAATAAGGTTCTCGCTTTTTGTCCGATGCGGGGAAGAGAGAACGAGAGATAGTGTAGTCGCAAGGGATCTTGTTGGTAAAACACGTATTGAACAAATATCCAATTCATGAATTGCTGCGGCAACGGTGGAGTCCACGTGCTTTTGCTAATCGTCCGGTTGAACCTGAGAAATTACTGAGCATTCTCGAGGCAGCGCGATGGTCTCAGTCCACCTTCAATGAACAACCGTGGAGTTTTGTCCTTGCCTCTAAGGAGGATCAACCTGAGCATGAGCGTCTGCTTAGCTGCTTGAACGAGGGAAATCTGCGATGGGCCCGTTGCGCACCTGTTCTGATGCTCTCCGTAGCGAGGCTTAATTTTGAGAAGAACGGCCGGCCCAACAGGCACGCCCTGCATGATGTGGGCATGGCTGTAGCCAGCATGGTTCTTCAGGCGACATCTCTTGGTCTCTCCATGCGTCAGATGGCAGGTTTCTTTCCCGACAAAGCGCGAGACAGGTATGCAATTCCTGAGGGATATGAACCAGTGGCGGTGATTGCTCTCGGGTATTTAGGCAAAGTAGATACGCTGCCTGAGGAGCTGCGCGAAAAAGAACTATCGCGACGAAATCGAAAAGAGATGAGAGAATTCGTCTTCGCCAAGCAATGGGGGAAGGCGGCGCCGCTGGCCAACATGCAATAGCAGTACGAATGTTCCATTGTGCCAAGTTTGTATACCTCACAAGGCTCATCATCACGTACAAATAGGA
>JAPUKJ010000274.1 GCA_027295705.1 Ignavibacteria bacterium
CCTTACGTCTAAAATACGACTTTCTATACAGAATTCCCAAAGGGATTATGACACAATACCCAAGAACAAGAAGAATAGGTGCCACCACCAGTGGCAAAAACCCTTCAACCGATCCCTCGAGCATCGCGACATAACCTGCAGCAATAACAAGCAAACCAACGCCGATGATGATAAAGTTTTCTCTCGATAGAGGAAAAACTTGATCTTTCAAAGATCTGCGTCTCTTTTCTTTTCTTCTTATTGCCTTAGCCACCGCCCTCCTTGTGACGAAGTGTTGACTCTGTTTCCATCAAATGAAACAAAAAGCCCAGCGTTGGGGGGAACGCCGGGCCTGACCATACTGCATACGCCAGTCAGGGGAGAAACTGTCGTAACGGTCAGTACTAAATCTATACAATCCCTTGTCATTGTCAAGTAAATTCTTAGTGCAATCAATTGGAGAATAACATCAAAAGAAACGGCTTTCTGCCAAGCATCAGGAAACACGTTGGATAACGCCGTCCACGATTCTTACGGTTCGGTCAGCCTTCCTGGCCAATGACTCATTGTGTGTGGCGACGATGAACGTGTGCCCATATTGTCGGCTTAGGTTCCAGATCAGGTCATGCAGGATCTGTGCATTTGCACTGTCCAGGTTGCCTGAAGGCTCATCAGCCAGAATGATCTTTGGAGAATTCATAAGCGCACGCGCGACCGCAACGCGCTGCTGCTCTCCGCCTGAGAGATTAGGCGGCCTCTGAAACGCTCGATCCTCCAAGCCAACTGCCTTTAAGTAGCCCAAAGCAGACTCCTTTACGCGTTGGAATTTCTTTCCCATGATCATTGCCGGCATCGCAACGTTTTCGAGAGCGGTAAACTCCGGTAAGAGGTGGTGGAACTGAAACACGAAACCGATTTCCTCGTTCCGAAAGCGCGCCAGTCGCTCATCGTTGAGGGAGAACACATCGACCCCTTCATAGTAGATTTTGCCGCTTGTGGGTCTGTCTAACGTGCCGATGATGTGAAGCAGTGTACTCTTGCCCGCCCCCGAAGCACCTACCACTACGATAATTTGTCCCCGACCGATTTCCAGACCTATGCCTCGAAGCACATAGAGTTTTTGCCTCTGGTCTTCACCCGACAAAAATGTTTTTGTCACGCCTTCCACGCGAATGATCGTTTCCACCGGTCTTTTCTTCCTTGCCAAATCGCTACTCCCACCTGGTTGCTTCAACCGGCATTAGTCGAGCAGCGCGACGAGCAGGATAGAATGATGCCACCGTGCACAGAACCATCGAAGTGACCGATACACCCACGAAATCGCTCCAACGTATCTCAACGGGAATGGCAGGAATGATGTACACAGTGGGATCAAGGGGAAACACCTGATATTCAATCTGCAAATAGCATACGCCAAGACCGATAAGCGCTCCAACTATCGTCCCAATTGCGCCGACCAATATCCCTTCGAACATGAATATTCGAGTGATGCTTAGTCGGCTGGCTCCAAGTGCTCTGAGTATCCCGATATCTCTCCTCTTTTCTACGACGCTCATAGTAAGTGAACCCAGCACGTTGAACACAGCAACGAACACGATTAGGCATAGGATTATGTATGCCGTCCATCGCTCTACTTTCATTACGGAGTACAGATCCTTGTGAAGGTCATACCAAGTTGAGACAGAATACCCGTCCCCAAGTATGCGTATAAGATCGCTCTTGAGGGCCTCGGCTTCCGGAATATTATGCAGCCTCATTTCAATCCCACTGATCGTGTTTGGATATTCAAACAGTCGGCGGGCGGACTCAAGAGATATAAACGCATAGTGTGCATCGTAATCCTTATTATTTGAGTCGTAGATCCCTACTACTTTGCACCTTCTGGTTAGGGGCTGGCCAAATTGCACGATCATTGCATCTACGCCGACAGGGCTCATGACAGTAATTTCCGAACCCACAGTCGCCCCTAACCGATCGGCCAATGTCAGGCCTATGACAATCCCAGCTGAAATCTTTGAGTCATCAAACGCGAATTCTCCTAGGACGGTGCTCGTTTTCACCCCAGACACTTTCCCAATTAACGAATCAACAACTCCTCTCACCAAAGCGACGCGACTAAGTTGGGGCGTAAAGAGCAGCGCTTTACTCTCGACAAACGGCGCCCAGGCGGAAATCCGGTCGTCTTCGGTCAACACCTCCGTGAGGGCATCCGTCATTTGCATCGATTTCCCCTCCGAACCTTGAATTTTGACGTGTGGATCAAACCCTACAAGCACCCTTGTCACGACACTGTTAAACCCATTGAACACAGACAGCACAATAATGAGGGCGGCCACTCCGACGGTTATGCCAATGACTGAAACGAGCATAATGATGTTGATAAAACGCATTTGCCGTTTCGATCCTAAGTACCGCCGTGCTATGAGAGCCTCGAAGCGCATCTAGGCAAACCTGATAGCACTTATAGGGTTCAACCTCGACGCAAGCCGCGCCGGAACCCACGAACTGAGAATACACAAAAAAATACTGATGGCCGACACAAACAGGAAATACTCAGCGCGTAGCCAAATGGGAACCGATGTCATGAAATATATGTCGCTGGGCAAGGAAAAGAATCTCAGCTCTAGTTGGGCATAGCAAAGCGCAAACGCAATAATATTCCCCAGAAGAGTTCCGATGACTGCAATAATGATCCCCTGCCTCAAGAATATCCTTGTGATTCCTCCTCGTGTTACACCCATTGACATTAGAATACCAATGTCCTTCGTCTTGCCCAGAACCATCATCAAAAGTGTCCCGATGACGTTGACCGTTGCCACGATTATGATCAGCCCCAGAATAATCGGCACAGGCTTTTTCTGGAGCTCTATCCAACTAAATAGATTCCGATATGATTGAAACACTGTCCTTGTATAATGCGGGTATCCGAGCATGTCTGCCAACTGTTGTGACACGGTTTCCGCGCTATCAATATGGGTTAGCAGAACATCATAGCCGGTAACAGCATGGCCGATTTGAAAGATGGTTTGAGCATCCGCCAGCGCCGTAAACGCAAAGACATCATCGTAGTCTGACATGCCGCTTTCATAAATGCCACTGACACGAAACTGCATGGCACGCAGTCGACCTTGCTCAACAGAACGTCCAAGTCCGAACACTGTAATCTTGTCTCCAATGTGGATCGCCAGCTTTGTTGTGAGCTTCTTCCCCAACACAATCTTCGCGAGGGAGCCTTTCTCTCGGTAGAGGTCATAAGCACCCTCTACGATGTATTTCGGCGTTCTCGAAATATCCTTAAATGGGTCCACACCCTTCAGAAGAATCCCATCAACGCCTTCTTTGGAGCGGATAAGGGCCTCACGCGAAACATATGGCGCGACAGCTTTCACCAAAGTGAAACTATCCTCTATCGCCATGGTATTGTAAACGTAATTAGTGAGGGGCTGATTCTGAAATCCCTGAATCTGAAGATGGCTGGTGAAGCCAACAACCTTTTCGGTTATCTCTCGCTCAAATCCACCAAGAACGGAGAGAGCTATGATGACTGTTGCAGTGCCGAGCGCGACGCCGATGACTGCAATCGCAGTGATAAAAGAAATGAAACCATCGTTCTGCCTTGATTGGAGGTAGCGCCTAGCTATAAACGATGAAAAAGACATGCGCTGCTTAGCGAGTGCCCTTCGAACTGGACTCCATCAGATATCCTTCGATGAATTCGTCGATAGCACCATCCATTACTGCCTGAACGTTGCTTGTCTCTATGTCGGTACGGTGGTCCTTGACCATGTTGTATGGATGAAACACATATGAGCGGATCTGACTTCCCCACTCAATCTTCTTCTTCGTACTCTCAATGGCGTTCGTTCTCACCTCTTCCTCTTCCTTGCGACGCTGGTAGAGCTGCGACCTCAGCATTTTGAGAGCTCGTTCCTTATTCTGAAATTGCGACCGCTCTTGCCGACACGCAACAATGATGCCTGTTGGGAGGTGAGTGATACGTACTGCGGTTTCAACCTTATTGACGTTTTGACCCCCTTTGCCGCCTGATCGAAACGTGTCAATCTTGAGGTCTACCGGATTGATCTCAATCTCCACGTCATCTTCGATTTCAGGATATACAAACACAGATGCGAACGATGTATGCCTGCGAGCGTTGGAATCAAAGGGTGAGATGCGGACGAGCCTGTGGACACCGTTTTCTGCCTTCAGGTAGCCGTATGCGTATTTGCCTGTTACTTCAACCGTGGCGCTCTTAATGCCGGCGCCGTCGCCGTCAAGTCGATCGACTAATATTGTTTTGTACTGCTTGCGCTCGCACCAGCGGAGATACATCCGAAGCAGCATCTCACCCCAATCCTGGGCTTCCGTCCCTCCCGCACCGGCATGAATAGTAAGGATTGCATTACGTTCGTCATCTTCACCACTCAGTGTATTCCTAAATTCTTGATCAGCGATTGCCTGTTTGACTGCATTCACCTCGGTATCGATTTCGCTCTCGAGCAATGCATCATTCGATTCTTCAGCCAACTCTATGAGAGATTCAGCATCATCCAGCGACCGCCGCAACGCATTCCAAGTGTCAACCCATTTTTTATGACCGCTGATCTGTTGCATCACCTTCTGGGCTTCAACATTGTCAACCCAGAAATCGGCAGCTTCGGTATTCTTGTGGAGCTCTGCTACCTTCTTTTCTTTACCGTCAATGTCAAAGATAACCTCTAAGCGCGGTCAAACGTTGCTTCAATTCCCTTAAGCGAGATTTCTGATCTTCAAACATTTCTTCACCTCTTTACAGTGATAGTTTTTCTTCCACATCTAGTTCCATCCTCAACATGGCGCTGCTGAGCGTTTTGCCTTGCGCATCATTCTTCAACGACTTAGTGCCTCCTCCACCCAGTGACTCATGTAGCAAGAAGTTAATCGCCCAGAGATTAGGAATTTCGAACCGCTCGACTTTGCCGAGCGTAATTCCTTCAAAATGCTCCTTGACCCGTTCAACCGTCAGATATTTTGTTAGAATGGGATAAAACTCTTTTCTCAGAGCGATCACGCCAACATTGCCCGTGTCTCCCTTGTCACCAGACCGCGCATGAGCTATGTCAATCAACCGTATTTTCACCACAACCCGCTAGATCTCTTCCACAACCACTCTTGGTGTCACTGCAGTCTTAGGAATGAGCGATGGCCAATACGCTATTACCTCACTCGCCCTGGGTCTTCCGCCAGAAAAGCCCGCTACTCCTGGGGGCCCAGTGAGAATTAGTGGAGCCAATTCTTTTCCGAAGCGTTGCACTGCGTGCTGGTCGTGCCCACGGACTCCAAAGCGAAGCACAACTTCATTTACTTCACCCGGCTCAACTGAAAGAGGTCCGTG
>JAPUKJ010000275.1 GCA_027295705.1 Ignavibacteria bacterium
TTTTTCTTGCTGACGTCACTACAATCCATTATTTGGATGACAGGCCCGTAAGGAACGGTAATGTTATGTACGAGGTTGGCCTAGCACATGCGGTCCGCTTGCCCGAAGAAGTGATTCTTTTAAGATCAGACGATGACGATTTGCTTTTTGACGTAGCTAATGTACGAATAAGTCATTATCGTCCAGATGACGATCCGGAACCAGCCCGTAAACTAGTGAGCGAAGTAATCGTGGAAGCTCTAAAAGAGATCGACCTGAAGAAGCACCTTGCGGTGAGAAAGGCCGCAGAGAGTCTCGACTTTGTCTCGTGGACCGTGCTCTCAGATGCTGCAGAGTTGGATGGCGTCCAGCATCCAGAAATGAAGACTATGGGACAAGGCTGGAGTAACGCAGCAAGGCAGTCAGGTATCAAGCGTCTTCTAGAGATAGGGGCATTGACAACATCTTATCTTACATTGACTCCTGAGATCATCAAGTCGAAACCAGATATGCCTGCTCACAGTCTGTTCAAATATTGCATTACCCCCTTCGGCGAATCTATCCTTAAACACGCCAGTGATAGGATGGGAGTCATGTCACCAGAGATAAGGGAGCTTCTAGAAAAGCATCTCGGACATGTGGACGGGGGGGGATAGGAAACAGCACTGCTACCACTCGCAACACCGGATCGGGGTGCCCCGGCTCCTCAGTTAAGAACCATTCTCAAGGTATTTCAGACTTTAGGAACATCGAAATGGACAAGTTCATGAAAGCAGCAATCGAGGAAGCTGAAAAAGGCGTGGAAGAAGGGGGCATTCCGATTGGTTCTGTACTTGTGCACAAAGACCGGATAATAGGCAGAGGGCATAATCGTCGCGTGCAGTCAGGTAGCGTAGTGCTTCACGGGGAAATGGATGCGCTGGAAAATGCCGGTCGCCAATCGTGTTCTGTGTACCGTGAGTGCGTACTGTACACAACGCTATCACCGTGTGCAATGTGCACTGGAGGAGTACTGCTGTACAAAATACCAAAAGTTGTTATTGGTGAAAACCAAACACTTATGGGAGAAGAAGAATTACTACGGTCAAGAGGAGTTGTTGTTGAGGTACTTCAGGAACCGTCGTGCATACAAATCATGGCAACCTTTACAAAGCAACACCCAGAGTTATGGAATGAAGATACTGGCAAGTGAATGACCGACGTCTTTGCCTAACATGCCGCCGAAAAGCAATTCTCTTTCGTACGCGTTGACGGCGGTGTTAGAGTAATAAAATGAAACAACATAGTTGATATGCACTAGTCTAAATACGAACCGCTTATCCTGCTTGTTATTGCAATTGCGAGCCTGGCGATTTCGGGCATCCATCCGCACGACCAGGCCACCTGGCTGCTTGAAGTTTTCCCGGTTCTGGTCGGAGCTCCGATTCTTATCGTGACGTATCGTCGTTTTCCGTTGACACTACTTCTTTACAGGCTCTTGCTAATTCATGCACTGATCCTTATACTTGGCGGTCACTGCACATACCCACGGGTTCCGCTGGTCCGCATTTCTGCGGCGGGATCCGCTGCCTAAGCATGCGCGTGCAGCTTGCAACTGCTTCCGCGCTTCAGCAGGTCTAGGCAATCGTTCAATGTAATCTTCGAAAGGAAGAAAAATGGAACCAACAAAAGCAAAAGTGCAGGTGCCACAAATTGAAGCAAGTCAAAACGGCCCCTACCTGGTGCAAAATCTTGAGAATCTCAAGAATTCGAAAGGAGAACAAATCCAAACCAAACCTATGGTCGCCCTATGTCGCTGTGGCGGATCAGCAAATAAACCATTTTGCGATGGTACGCATGCCAAGATCGGCTTTTCGGGCGAAAAAATCACCGACGGGGCCAACGACAAAAGGGACAATTACGTCGGCAAAAAGATAACCATTCACGATAACCGGGGAATCTGTGCTCACCAGGGACTCTGCACTAATGGGCTGCCGACAGTATTTCGAATGAAAACCGAACCATGGATTGACCCGGATGGCGCAGAGACGCAAGCAATCGTAGATACTGTAAGACAATGTCCATCCGGCGCACTGAGTTATTCTATTGATGGCGTTGAGCACAGAGACCAGGATCGAGAGCCGATGATTGTTGTCTCCAAAGACGGACCGTATCACGTTACGGGTGCTATCGAACTAAGAGATCAGTCCCGGGGAGAAGGGGCATCAAGCGAACATTATACACTGTGCCGTTGCGGAGGCTCAAAGAACAAACCTTTTTGTGACGGAACACACTGGGGCATAAAGTTCAAGGATGACAAAAACTAGATTATCATCGACGAGGCATTATGTCTGAAGTTTCAATAGTCGTCTTGTTGTTAGTTGCTGTCTCATCACATGCATTCGCTCAAAGTAAACATTCAACTTATGTCGGGCAGGAGCGCCGAGAAATCAAATCCTTGTCATCAGAAGATATTGAAGGATATTTGACAGGACAAGGAATGGGCTTTGCGAAGGCGGCGGAATTAAATCGTTATCCGGGTCCTAAACATGTGTTGCAGCTAGCCGAAGAACTACGCCTTTCAAGAGGGCAAGTGGAAAAAACCAGAGCAGTTTTTGATGAAATGCAGAGGGATGCAGTTTCAATCGGCAGACTGGTTGTTGAGAAGGAAAAGATACTAGATAGTCTATTTGCTAATCAAAAAATTGATAAAACAAAATTGAGCGACATTGTTGTTGAGATAGGCAGACTAGAAGGGGAACTTAGAACAGTTCATCTGAAGGCACATCTAGATATGAGAAAAATACTAACAACTCATCAAATTGATAGATATGATGAGATTAGAGGATATACAGGAGATGAAGGAGAGATTCTACATCGTCACCCGGGAGGCCATTGAGATAAAAGTGAAACACGGATGTTGGAACTGTCGCAACCGATAGGCGGCTGGCTGTAAGCAAACCGGTCGTTCTCCTGTCTCAGTACACTGATCAGCACATTGGAAGGAGTAGTAATGTGAAATCAATCAAACTTTCTCTTCTCTATGGATTCCTGCTTTGGCTGATACCGTTTGTTGTTGCATTTGTCATCTTCCCATTGAGAGAGTCACAATCGCCCTTATTTGAAACAATAATGCCAATTTCTCTTACTACTTGCGTGGTGGTTTTCTCTGTATTGTATTTTGGGAAAATGGAAAGTGGATTTCTTTCTGAGTCAATCAAACTTGGAATTATTTGGTTTGGAATGTGCGTAGTCATTGATCTTTTCTTCTTTACGTGGGGCCCGATGAAAATGTCCTTCATCAATTATATGGAGGATATTGGTTTTACATATTTGATTTTTCCGATAGTGACGATTGGATTCGGTTATATGCTTGAGCGAAGGTTATCCGAAAAGTCGATTCCGAGGTGAACGAAACCCTGCAGAGCATACTTGTTGGAACATCCGCGCTTAGTGTGGCGGCCATACTCGCTCTGCTACTAACGATTTTCCGAAGAGCGGGCGACACAGATGCAATTACTCGTGATAGAGTGGTTCGCCTCTTTTTGATTGGCATTTCAGTCCAGTGCATCCACTCTGTTGAGGAGTTTATCACCGGCTTCCATGAGAGATTCCCTCAGATGCTGGGTCTCCGGGGGTGGTCCAGCGAGTTCTTCGTGGCTTTTAATCTTTTCTGGATTTCTGTCTGGGTCCTCTCTAGCATCGGAGTACGGCCAACTTTCGACCGGCATTTTTCCCGGTTTGGTTCTTAGCAATTGGGATGGCTGGAAATAGATTTGCACACCCAGCTCTGGCGATTGCTGCCGGCGGCTATTTCCCGGGACTCGTTACTTCCCCCGTTGTGGGAGCTCTTGGTGTAATTCTAGGGTTGAACCTTTGGAAATTGACATCGAGACCTGCCTGATTCAGAAAACTAATTGTTCAAATTGTGATTAGCGTTGGTTTTGTGCTTTGTAAATGTTAGTTTCAATTTGCCTCTGTTGGGTGCAAATTTGAGTGTCGCGCCACTCCCGCATGATCGTTAAGCGGCTAGGCAATATCAAAACAAGCTTTTACAAATTCGCGCGTTGATGTAATGACAGCTGTCCATGCAAGAGAAAAGATGAGAGACGTTGAAGAAAGGCCAACTGGATGGGGTGGCGTTCCTGTGCGACCGCCCGAGCTGCCTGAATTTCACGCGGCTGCCCAACGGATTAAGGGCGAAACCGTCCGCACTCCTCTTATCCCGCTTCACAGCTATGAGGGGGTGACGGACA
>JAPUKJ010000276.1 GCA_027295705.1 Ignavibacteria bacterium
CCTGGTGCTGGCTGTCTTCCTCTTTGCTTCACCGGACATTAAAGAGCGGATCTACAGCATGGTCGATCCATATCATCCTAACAATGTCACACGATTACATATGTGGGAAACCGGGTTGAGTATGTTCCTGGACCACCCGATCGTGGGCATTGGAGACATAGGAACTGAGCAGCTTTGGGATTGGTATGCTCAACCGGGATGGCAGCCTGAGGGCCATCTCCACAATAATTTGCTCATGTGGCTGGTAACATTGGGTATAGTCGGGTTCTTTGCTCTTGTTGCCCTCTTCGTCAAGATCTGGATGGTGATTGCAAGAATAGAGCGCTCGGCTCGTGGGGACTGGTTTAGGGGCTCCTTGGCACTAGGGGGACTGGCAGTATTGGCGGGGTTCCACGTCAACGGATTGTTTGAATGGAATTTTGGGGATATGGAAATCATTATGCTTGTTTGGGCAGTTGTCGGATTAGTTTTGGCTTCTGAGAAAGTCTCACACAGTGAGGCCAAAAGTTGACCGGCCTTTCAGTCATCACGTTGACGCTCAACGAGGAACATAACATAGTCGAGTGCTTAGAATCCGTGAAGTGGGCCGATGAGCGCATCGTCATCGACTCGGGAAGTATTGACAAGACAGTTGAATTGGCGAAGCCCTTGGCTAGCAAGGTTGTAAGTGTCAGGTGGCAAGGCTATGGAACCATGAGGAACCTAGGGCTTGATCAAGCAAGCGGGGAGTGGGTGTTTTGGCTTGACGCGGATGAGCGCGTGCCGCAAGGGTTAGCAGAGGAGATTCAGAAGGTCATCAGGGCAAACGATCCACGTTTTGCAGGGTACTCAGTTGCGCGCCGTGCATACTTTCTGGGAAAATGGATCAGACACTGCGGTTGGTATCCTTCGCGCATCACCAGACTATTTCGCAGAGGGATGGGAAGATTCAGCAAAAACAGGGTACATGAACAGCTTCTCATAAATGGCCGGGTGAGGCTGTTGCGACACGATCTGATTCATTACACTGATCCGGATTTGTTTCATTATTTTCGAAAGTTCAATAGCTACACGTCGCTCTCGGCCGAGGACATGATGGCGGAGAAAAGAGAATTTTCGCTGTTTCAACTTTTGGCTCGTCCGCCGTTCTTATTCTTCAAAATGTATGTACTCCGCCTTGGCTTTCTGGATGGGATACACGGGCTCATTTTGTGTATTGCTTCATCGGCGTATGTGTTTGCTAAATACGCAAAACTGTGGGAACTACAGAAGAAGTAAAATCACAGGAGGAATAAACACATGGATGTTCAACAGAAGAGCACGCTTCTTTTCAGTCAAATCGTGATTATGTTTCATGCATTCGCCATGCAACAACTGGGGAAAGTAAAAAATCCGGTAACTGACAAAATCGAACGTGACCTCATTGGGGCACAGAATTCCATCGACATGCTGGATATGTTGAAGGAAAAAACCAAGGGAAATCTCACGAAGGATGAGGAACGTCTTATCACTGACACGTTGAAGGAACTAAGGCTAAACTATGTCGATGAATCAGGCAAGCCCGAGCCTGCGAAACCCGCTGAAGAACCGACTCCTCCCGAACCATCCGGAACTCAACCAGAGGAAGGGAAGAAGAGCGAATGAAATTTGGCGTCATCGGCAACCTTAACAAACCCGAGTTGACAGAGGCCGTTTCCCTTCTCATTGCAGAGCTCGAACGCTCTAAGATGGACTACACCATTGATAGCAGAATCGTGAAACTGCTCATCAAGTCCGGGACAAAAGTCAAGTCCAAGCATAGCGTCCCTCAAAAGGAATGTATAAAGAACGTTGATATGGTTGTTGCCTTTGGCGGTGATGGAACCATGCTTTCCACGGCACGTGCCGTTGGATCGAGAGAAATACCTATTTTAGGGATTAACTTGGGTAAGCTAGGTTTTCTCGCTGAGTTGGCCCCTCAAGAGATGCAAGAAGCGATACGTGAAATTCTCAACAAGAGATATGTGGTAGAAGAACGGCTTGTGCTGCAGGGGACCTCACGAAATGTTCCGAATAGAATGTTCTACGCAGTGAATGACATCGTGGTTGACAAATCCGGGTACTCTCGTGTGATCGATCTTGAGACACACATAGACGGCGCTTACGCAGTTAGCTACCGCGGCGACGGGCTGATCATCTCAACACCAACCGGCTCTACAGCCTACGCACTTTCTAACGGAGGACCGATTGTAACCCCAACCAGCAATGCAATTGGCATTACTCCAATCGCACCCCATACTCTTAGCGGACGACCCCTGGTAGTTCCGGATGGGAGTACCATTCGGGTAGTCGCGCATGCAGATAGTGACCAGGTAATGATTTCCGCCGACGGACAAGAGGAAGCTCTCGTGAAGCCGCCAGCCGAACTCTTGGTGAAGAAAGCAGATTACAAAGTTAAATTGGTGAAGAGAGCAAACCGCTCGTATTTTGATGTGCTGAGGGCAAAGCTGTTGTGGGGTGTGGATCCGAGGTTTATGCAGTGAACGAAACGAGTGAGAATTGATAACGGAGGCATTGCAGCTGACTCCTAGGAGGTGTGCGTTCGCGCCTGTCACCTAGTTATTCATTGCACCCTCCACAATCCACGTTCTTATCCCGTTGATCTGATTCTGGTTAAGCGGATTGCCATTGGGCGGCATTCGCTGGACGGAAGTTCCTTCGATACTGATCACGAGAGTGCTTAGCTCCGGCTGACCCGGTACGACCACACCCGGGAAGTTTGTCAGATTACCCCATGAGATAAGTTTCACGCGACCTTGTGGCACTCCATCATCATGACAGCCTGCAAATGCGCATGCCTGATTGAACAACACTTGGACGTGCTGGGAATAGCTTACGTTACTGGTAGGAAACACGACATTCGATGGGCTGCCCATGTCGAGAGGATTTTCATCTTTACAGCTGAGGAATACCAGCATGAGCACCAGGCTGGTCACTAGGGTGACATGACGTGCCAGAGTCCTCATCTCGCCAGAACTCCTTCATCAGCCTGCTGAAGGTACAAGGTCCCAAACAAGTGTGCCGGTACCAGGTAGGAGTAAAAAATGGTAAAAAAGATTCCGACGAAAAAAGCAACAATGCCAATGCCGGCAAAGGACTGAATGCCTGCCGCTATCAGGGCAACGATGGCCGTATTCTGCCAGTTCTGTCTAAACGACCGGAACACCGCACCGATGTCCAGTGCTTCGCCGATACTTTTGTTTGCAGCAAACCTGTATGAAATGATCGGTAATATCAACGCAAGAAACAGACTGTGTGGAATGATGATTAAAAAAATGAGAATTATGTAGATACTGGCAAACGCTTCTGTAATGTTGGCTTGTTCTAAGAGGGAACCAAAAACGACAAGAAGCACGACTGGGATGTAGAGAAGGATGATGGGCAGCAGATAAATAAGATAGACAACACAGAATTTGAAACCGAGGACTAACTTCGTGCCGATGTCGTTCCAGTCTGGCAAGGGATTTTGC
>JAPUKJ010000277.1 GCA_027295705.1 Ignavibacteria bacterium
GTTGCTTTTGCACATCCCCCCGCTTGTTTAAGGATTCTGGAAACGTAGCAATGATTTCTACATAATGACGAACCTCGACATGAACCAGAATCCGCCGAATGAATGCAATCCATTGGTATCGTCGATTCACAATGTCCGAGAGAATATAGGTTTGGTAGCGCGCATCGTATCAAGGTGCGCATCGAAACACATCGCTATGTTTCTCAGAAGTAGTCGCCCAGCACCGATGATAGCGATCTTCCCAAGTGCTAAGTGAACGAGCCCGTCATCCACGAACTGCTCAAGCGCGCGAAGCGAAGAATCAAAGTGCTCATCAAAATCGATGTCGAACTGCTCTTCGATTGCTTTCTTGTCGACCTCCAGGTTACACATCAGCCGCATGATCACATGTTTTCGTATGTGATCATCTTCAGTCATTCTATAGCCGACATGCGTCGCAAGTAAACCAGCATTCAATGCTTCGTAATAATCAGGAAGGGCCTTGTAATTTTGAGCGTAGCTGTTCTGAAAGTGACTGATCGACGACATTCCAAAGCCGTAAAGATCAGCGCCAGCTTTTGTTGAGTAGCCCTGGAAGTTTCTGCAGAGAGTTTTCTCTTTTTGGGCTTTTGCAAGCTCGTCATCCAGCTTGGCAAAGTGATCCATGCCGATATACAGATAGCCGCGTGAGGTGAGTAGTTCAATGGTCATTTTAAGAATTTCTATCTTCTCTTCGGAACTTGGCAGATCCTCTGGATGGATGAGCTTTTGATGGGGTTTCAACCACGGCACATGTGCATAGTTAAACACGGCGATGCGGTCAGGCCTGAATTGGAGTACTCTCTGAAGCGTTTCCTCAAATGATTCTACAGTCTGAAACGGGAGTCCGTAGATCAAGTCAATGTTGATGCTTTCAAAGTCAAGTGAACTTGCCCACTCGAAGACTTGCACCGTCATTTCTTCTGGCTGAATCCTGTTCACAGCCTTCTGCACATTCGGGTTGAAATCCTGCACACCCATGCTCAACCGATTGAAGCCAACATGCTTTAAGGTGGAAAGGTGTCTTTGGGTCAGTTCGCGTGGATCGATCTCCACGCTCATTTCCACTTCAGGATCGATTCGGAATGAGCCTTTAACATACTCAGCCATATCCAAAATCTCCTCGGGGAAGAGATGTGTTGGTGTTCCGCCTCCCCAGTGCAGCTGGGTGACCTTCCGATCCTGCGCAATCATAGGCGCGACAAGGGCGATCTCTTTCTTCAGGTAATGGTTGTACTCGTTCATACGTTTGCGGTCACGAGTCACCAGCATGGTACAGCCACAAAAGTAGCAGAGTGTATCGCAAAACGGAAAGTGGAAATAGAGCGAGATGTCAGATCGGGATTCAGGCCCGTTCGTGGCCAGGATTTCATCCTTGAAGTGTTCAGCAGTGAAGTCCGCAGTGAAGACCGGAGCAGGAGGGTAACTTGTGTAACGCGGTCCATGCTGATCGTATTTCTTGAGCAATCCCAGCTCGACTCGAGAGAACGGGCTAAACATAAACAGCTCCTCTATTTGATACTATCGAAACGGCAAATCAACTGCCAACCCCAGTCAGATTCTCAGACGTCCAAACTCCCCCTTCGCTTTTGAACTCAGTCGGACTTGTTAGTTGAAGCGGCGGTCTGCCATCTGAAGCAAGCATGCCGGTTTTATCGGCCTGTTCATTAAGACTCTCGTAGCGCTCCGTGGAATGATCTGCTGTTTCCATACTCTTACTTATTGCGCCAATCATCCAAAACCTATTGCAATGAACAAGTTCTCGATTACACGCTTCTCTTTATCTCGTCCGCCTGGGCCTCGTACTTGGACGGACATTTCGTCAAAACCTCGGTGGCGTGGAAGTATCCCTCTTCCATGTACCGACCCTTTACGACAACGCTTGTTGCTATCTCAAAATTGTTTGGCGCTGCACCGTCCAAAACAACTTTACATTCTTTGCCGTTGTCATCGAGCAGATAGAACGTAAACTGACTAGTCTTTGGATCAAATTTTGCTTCTTTGTCTCTATTCCATAAACCTTTGAGCTGGACCTTCTTATGTGTTTTCATCGCGCCCGTCACATCGGTATACTCAAGGTTGCTCTCAAGAAATGAAGTTGCACCGAAAATGATAAAGACTATGACAATTACCGCCGCTATGATTGTTTTGGGTTGCATTTCTTAGCTCCTCATTAGGTCTTCTACTTTTCGGTTTGTTTTTCCAATTTCTTAACCTTGTTCTCTATTCGGAAAAGATAGCCATAAATTCCGAGCCAGACAACAAGCGCGATGGCCAGCACAATATATAAGGAATTCTGATTTAGATAATCAAGCAAAACCTTCTCCTTCTGATACCCGATTCAACTCAAGACGCTGTACCCGCACGTGTAGGTTCCACATCCAAAAATAAAGTCCTGTAAATCCAGCTAGTGATCCTGCAAAAATTACAAGCATTGTAATGTTCATCTGCACTTTCCCTTGAACATTCACGAGAGGCTCGGGATGCAAACTTTCAAGGATCCGAGGCATGATGAACATAAAAAAGGGCATTGTTACTGCAGCAATTATTGAGTACACCGCTGAAAGCGCAGCACGCTTTTCCTCAACTTCCACTGCAGATCGAAGGGCAAAATAAGCTCCATAAATCAGAAGCAATACGAAGATTGAGGTTTGTCGGGGGTCCCAATTCCAATATGCTCCCCAGCTGAATTTAGCCCAAATTGCTCCCGTCACTGTTGCTAGCAGGCAGAACAGAAAACCCAGTCCTGCCGCTGACGCGGATTTGATATCGTCGTCTAGATTCTTGTTTCGAAGATATTTGATTCCAAATATCATACTCGCTACAAAACCAACCACACTGAGCCAGGCGGTCGGGACATGGAAGAAAATTATTCGAGCCTTTTCTTCGAGGCCGGGGATGATTGGCATCTCGTACCACTCCTGAGGTTGCGGAACCATGGGTAGGCTCAGTCCCAGGACAATTACCACACACACCCAAACACCAAGAAGGACCTTCAGTCCCACGGCACTAGTCTTTCCAGATGTAGTCAAATAACAAATATGATGTCGCACACATTACAACAATATACGAAACTAGAACTTGAAATTCACCCATGGCATCTTCTAACAAAGCTCCCTCAGAGGCCAATCTTGTTGTGTTGATAACAGTCAGGAGAAGAGGCAACAAAATGGGAAACGAAAGGACAGGATAGAGAGTTCCTTTAGTGTTTGCCTTTGCGATGATAGCTGCAATGATAGTTGAAGCAGCAGCTAGGCCTAAACTGCCAAGCATGATCGTAACGACAAAAATACTGTACGTTCTTATCACGAAACCCTCGATAAACAACGAATACAAAGCCACCGCGAGGAAATTCAGCCCAAGCACCAGCGCAAGATTGAAGAGGAGCTTCCCGAACAACACGGCGCTTGGGGTA
>JAPUKJ010000278.1 GCA_027295705.1 Ignavibacteria bacterium
TTTCGGCGGTCTCATCCGGATTCCCATACATACGGCGACCAAAGTCGGGATAAACTGTTAGAGTTCTTCCACCCGAGACTCAAAGAGCGGATTGTTTTACCGAGGTGGAGAAGACTTTTTGAAAATTTTGTCTCCGTTAAACGTGCGCCGATAAAGATTCACGAAAAAGCAAATTTGTTCGTATATCTGACTCGCCAAGCTATCAGGGGAAAAAATGATTATATAACAGACTTGCAATTAGCAATAAAGCAATTCTTGGACAAATTCTATAAAAGCCGCCGGGAAGACAACCGCTAGTGTGATTACTGGGAAACCTTGAGCAGACAGGCAAGGTGCCCTGGAAGATTTGGGGGTAATCAAATGCGTCTATTAGTTACAGGTCACAATGGTTACATCGGTACGGTCATGGTGCCGATGCTGATAGCGGAAGGGCATGAAGTGGTCGGGCTAGATAGCAATCTTTTCGAGCGGTGTACCTTTGGAGGCCCTATTCCGCAAGTGTCCGAAATCAGAAAAGATATTCGTGACGTTCAGGTTCCTGATTTAGAGGGATTTGATGCAGTCGTGCATTTAGCTGGGTTATCCAATGATCCGCTTGGCAATTTGAATCCTGAATTAACTTACGAGATCAACCATGCATCCTCAGTGCGTTTGGCAAGATTAGCAAAAGAGGTAGGGATTCCTCGCTTTCTTTTTTCCTCCTCCTGTAGCACCTATGGTGCGGCAGGTGAGAATATGGTAAACGAGGAAGCAGAATTCCATCCTGTCACACCATATGGGCATTCTAAGGTGCTTGTGGAGCAGGATGTGGCAAAATTAGCGGATTCAAAATTCAGTCCAACTTTTCTGCGTAATGCCACCGCCTATGGTGTATCATCATGTCAGCGATTTGACCTGGTGCTCAACAACCTGGTGGCATGGGCGTTTACCACTGGTCGCGTGTACATCAAGAGCGACGGTACGCCGTGGCGCCCGATCGTGCATATCGAAGATATCTCACGCGCCTTTATCGCAGCACTTCATGCGCCACATGAGGTGGTACATAATCAGGCTTTCAATGTTGGACTCACCGAGGAGAACTATCAAATCCGCGAATTGGCTGAGATTGTAAGAGAAACGGTACCAAACTGCCGCATTGAGTACGCCGAGGATGGAGGGCCAGATAAACGCTGTTATCGAGTTGATTTTAGTAAAATCGTGCAGACACTCCCCGAGTTCAAACCGCAATGGAATGCTCGGCGGGGGGCAAAGCAACTGTACGAAGCTTATCAGAAAGTCGGGTTGTGTCCAGAAGATTTTGAGGGGCCTCGATACAAGCGTATCGAACATATCAAACACCTGCTGAGTACCGGCTATTTAGATGAAGCCCTGCGCTGGAAAAAGCAGGAAATTGCTTCATCTGCCGCACAGAGGTAGAAATAGAACATATATTCATACAAGCCGTTAAGTTTAAAAGGTGGAAATATGTCAACAGAAAATGTCTGCCCTGTCTGCTCTTCGACAGACGTTTCGGTGTTTTTTGAGGTATCGGGCGTGCCAGCCCACGTTGGTCTTCAGTGGCCTAGCCGGGATGCAGCTCGGCATTGTTCCAAGGGCGATATCAAACTGGCGTTCTGCAACGCTTGTGGCTTCATTGCGAATCTAGCGTTTGAGCCAGCTCGCCTTGAATACATGCAGGCCTATGAAAATGCTTTGCATTTCTCTCCCCATTTTCAAGGTTACGCTCAGTCGGTTGCAACGCGGTTGATTGAGCGCTACAATTTGTATGACAAAGACATCATCGAGATCGGATGTGGGAGGGGCGATTTTTTATTATTGCTCTGCGAACTTGGAAAAAACCGGGGAGTGGGCTTTGATAAAAGCTATGACGGGGAACAGACCGATAGCAGGGCCACTTTCATACGGGATTTTTACTCAGAACGCTATGCTAGCTATCAGGGGGATCTCATCTGTTGCCGACAGGTATTTGAGCACATTGACAATCCAACGGATTTCCTGACCATGTTGCGGCGTACGATTGGTAACCGATTAAATACAAGTGTGTACTTTGAGGTTCCCAATGTGTTATTTATTCTGCGTGACCTCTCAGTTTGGGATATCATCTATGAGCATTGCTCGTACTTCAGCCTTGGATCCCTCGCTCGTGTATTTACTTTGTGTGGCTTCGACATTCTTGATCTCGCTGAAACTTATGATGGTCAGTATATGGATATCGAGGCTAAGCCTCGTAACGGTTCATCGAATTCCGGACATGACTCTTGGGATGACCTCAAGGAGATGGCCGATTACGTCACCGCTTTTGCGGACAATTATCGGACAAAGTTAGAAACATGGCGATGTCATCTCAAACGGATTGAGGATGCAGGGCAACGAGCAGTCGTATGGGGCGCTGGTGCGAGGGGAGTTAGCTTTCTGAATATGCTTAAGATAGAGGACCAGATTAAGTATGTCGTAGATATCAATCCACGCAAGCAAGGTCTGTATATGGCTGGCACTGGGCAGCAGATTATTTCGCCCGAATCTCTTCGAGACCATCCACCGGATGTCGTTATTGTGATGAACCCAATCTATAAAACTGAAATTCAACAGCTTATGGAGCGTCTTGGCTTAACCGCTGAATTCTTGTGTGCATCAGGTTAGCTAAAGGGGCGTTTCAGACTGTGTATCATTCAATGAATCTACAATTTGGGAGTCCTAGATGGGGAAAGAATCTTTTGAATTGCAATTGCAGAATGGGAGTTGTAATTGTCGATTTTGTGGTGCAATTTTGCAACATACATTTGTTGATTTGGGAATGTCGCCGCTTTGCGAAAGCTACCTGAAACTTGACCAGCTAAACCAAATGGAGCCGTTCTATCCGCTTCATGTGTATGTGTGTGAGCACTGTTTTCTCGTTCAACTGGAGGAGTATGTAAGTCCCGAACACATTTTTAGTGAATACGCCTACTTTTCATCTTACTCTGATACCTGGTTGCAACACGCCAAAGCTTACACCGACATGATCGCCGAACGTTTTCAATTGAACGAGCAAAGTCAAGTCGTCGAAATCGCCAGCAATGATGGTTACTTGCTTCAATACTTTGTCGAAAAGGGGATACCGGTTCTGGGAATAGAGCCAGCGGCC
>JAPUKJ010000279.1 GCA_027295705.1 Ignavibacteria bacterium
TAGGCGAAAAATTGTCCCGATCCGGCTGCAACAGATGTAGCTCGTGTGAAGCTTCCGGTGTACCTCCAGACCAGGGAGCGGAGAATTCGTCCACCGTCAAGCGGGAAGCCTGGGATAAGATTGAAGAGTGCAAGTGTGAGATTTATCCGTCCAAGCCAGTTTCCCAGTGAGGCAATTCCTTCCATATTGTATTCCGTGAGGGCCATCAAAACGTAAAAAGATACGCCAAGAATAGCGCTCACGAGCGGCCCAGCGATAGCAATGTTGAACTCATGGATTGGTTTCTGAGGCTCCTTACCGATTGACGCTACTCCTCCGAACACAAAGAGCGTGATCGAATGCACCGGGATGTGATACTTCAAGGCTACGACGCTGTGACCCAACTCGTGAAGGATAACGGATGCGAAAAACAAGCCACTTGTTGCGAGCCCCAGCAGCAGATGTTCTGCAAGAGTCCAGTCCGGATGCATGTGCGTGAACTGTGTGGTAAGCGACATTGTTATGAGAACGAAGACGATAAACCATGAATAGTTTAATCCCACTGGGATGCCAAGAATCTTGCCGAGTCGGATCGATTGGGTATACATGCAGTTGTTACGGTGGTGCGCGTTCCAAAAGGAAAAAGACCTATAGAGTATATGAAATGTGACAGTGAGAGTAAATAATCTCCGCTAGACAAGAAACACAGACCCTCAGCCAAGTTTGGAAGATGATCTACTCTAAACTGAGTTGTCGTAAACGGAGTAATGGTTTCCTTGAGCGCGTGGCAATTGGAGTAGTCATTATAGACAGGACAAAGCTGGCATTCTGCATTCTTGCACTCCCAAGATTTCTCGGATTCCATCCAGCATGGCGCCTCGCAGCGGTAAAATGCACTTCAGTTTTTCCGCTCATCTTCCGGACAATTCCTAATGCTCCAGCATGGTATTAGTGCAAGCAGGCAGCGGATTCGTTCGAGGCCACCGGCGGAGAAACGTCGATGCCGAGAGCGCTTGCGATAGGGTATTATCAAGCCCTCGCGCTCGTACATGCGGATTGTTGGGACCGAGACGCCGAGCACGTCGGCCGCTTCCCCGATCGTGTACAGGCTGTCAGATGCCTTTGACTGGAGTAGAGTAGTCGATAGATCTCGTGACATCACCACGGTTGGCGATTATCTAGATTCGTGAACGCAGATTCTGTGCCAGCACAGAATGTTCAAAATAACAGTATCTGGAGAGCGTGTTTCCCAAGTTTGAAAATAATTTGGAGGAGTTATCAGATTTGACAAAAGGTGAAATCGCTCACCATTCACACCAGAAGGTGACAAATATTATGCAAAGAAAAGCCTCGCATTGCGAGGCTTCGGAGTTTTGAACTCTCGGTTCCCTACTTACCTCTTGTCAGGATAAGGCGGCGGCTCAGGTAATTTCGCAGGACTCTTCTCCATTTCCTCCTTTATAATTTCAATCGCCTTGTTCAATTGCTCATCAATTTCCGCGAATTCCTTCGCCGGATCGTTGTCGACGTAGATGTCAGGCTCAACACCAATACCTTCCATGATCCATTCTTTTCCTTCAATATCGTAGCGAGAGAATTCAGGTCTTCTCAAGTATCCTCCATCAAGCAGCGGTAGCGTGCCGCGAATACCTACGACGCCGCCCCATGAGCGCTTGCCGATCACGGGACCGAGGTTATATTTCTTAAAGCGATATGCAACAATGTCTCCATCAGATGCAGAAAACTCATCAAGCAGCAGAACCTTTGGACCTAGGATCATGGCACCAGGATCAGGGTAGGGTCTTGTGTTCCGTGCTATACGGATCATGGCGATTTCGCGTCGAAGTCTCTCAATGATCTGTGGCGACACGTTTCCTCCACCGTTTCCTCGCACGTCGACAATGAGCGCTTCTTTGCGCAGCTGCGGGTAAAAGTATTTGACAAATTCGTTCAAACCCTCGACACCCATGTTTGGGATATGCAGATACCCTACTTTTCCGTCTGTGGCCTCTGTAACCTTTTCAATGTTGTTCTGCACCCAGTTGTAGTAGTAAAGCGCGTGCTCGTCACCAGTCGGTACCACGACAGTCTCGCGGCTCCCTGTTTCTTTCGGTTCCGCGTTAACTTTCAACGTCACCTGTTTGTTGACAGTGTTAACTAGGGCCTCGTAAATGTTCACCATCTCGTTTGTTGATTTACCGTTCACTGCAATAATGTAGTCTCCCTCGTTGACGTCAACGCCGATTTCGGTCAATGGTGAACGAACATTCTTGTCCCAGTTCTGTCCTTTCAAGATTTTTGTAATCTTGAAATATTTTGAAACTGGATCACGCTCGATTTTAGCGCCTAGAAGCCCAGTCTTTATTCTTGCCGGCTTCGGATAATCGCCGGCTCCAACGTATGTGTGTCCAACATTTAGTTCGCCGATCATCTCGCCAATAATGTACGTGAGATCAGCTCGATGGTTCACGTACGGCAATAGAGAGTCATATCTCGATCGCATTTTCGGCCAGTCTACACCGTGCATGTTCGGGTCATAAAAGAAGTCTTTCATCTGCCGCCAACATTCGTTGTATATCTGATTCCATTCCGCACGTCTATCAAGTTTAGCATTCATGTCACTGAGATCTAGCTTGTCCTTGATTTTGATCTCACTCGTTGGGAGATCAATGATTGCATAAGTTCCATCCTGACCCACGAGCATTTTTTTCTTATCGGCAGAGATCTCAAAACCGCCAAAGTCTCCAAGGTCAGTCTCCTCCTGCTTATCCAGGTCGTACAGGAAGAGTTTCGCTTTCTTGTCGTTGCTGCCTTTGCGTACGTAATAAAGCTTATCGCCAACTGAAACAAGGTTCCTGTAACTTGCCGCTGATATTGGAAGAGACGTGATGCGCTGCTGCAAACCCTCTACATCCACCTTTACAGATACTTTGTCCTCTTTCTTGTCCTCGTCAGATTTTTCCTCCTTTTTCTCTTCTCCATTATCGTCTTCCGTGATTTTCACCTCATCGCTTTTCGGCTTGAATGGCGATTCGGTTTCCTTCGCGAGTGTCACGAGATAGACGCTAGCCAGATCGCTGTAGGAATGATTCCACTCAGTTCTGCTGTACGTAGGACTGAAACTCCGTTCAGAGACGAAGAAAAGATATTTTCCGTCGGAGCTACAGGTTGGACCGTAGGAATCGAACCAGCCATCAGTCACCTCGTAAGATTCCTTTTTATCAAGCGAGTACAGGTAGACCGTGGTCATTTTCTTTTCTTCAGGCTGTGCATAGCAAATCCATTTGCTATCGGGCGACCACGCATAATCGGTGATTTCCCACGCAGTTGCCTGAGCAACGACAGTAACCTTCTTTGACTCCACATCGACGTACAACAATCGGAGCTTCTTATCTGACCATAGAAGCTTCTTGCTATCAGGTGACCAGTAGGGCTGGTATTTATACGTGTCAGCGTTCTTGGTTATCTGGCTCGGGAGAGTTTTGCCATCTTGTGGCATAATGTAGATTTCATCCTCGCCAGATGCATCGGAGATATAGGAGATCCATTCTCCATCTGGAGACCATTTTGAATTTCGTTCATGAACTCCTGATGTACCTGTCAGATTTCTCGTGTTGCCATGCTTAACTGGCACGGTGAACACATCACCGCGGGCGCCGAAAAGAGCTCTGTTGCCGTCGGGAGAAATTTCATAATTGGTGACGTTCTTGCTAACATTAATAATGCCCCCGCGCCCGATTGCGAAATCCTCCTGGATTGAAATTGGCACTTTCTTCAGTTGCTCTGTTGTGAGATCGAATCTGTAGATGTAACCACCGTTCTCAAAAACGATTCCCATGTTCCCTAAGGAAGGAAACTTAATGTCGAACTCAGTGAAGTTTGTAAGTTTCTTCGTCTGTTTAGTATCAAGATCATAGACGTACAGATTCATTCTCTTGATTTCATCCCGGTCGGAAATGAAGTAAATCTTGTTTCCACTCCACATTGGGATAATGTCCTGTGCCGGATTGTTGGTGACGTTTGTAAGGCTTTTCGTCTCGAAGTCATAGACCCAAACCTCATCGGCTTGCCCGCCTCGGTACCGCTTCCATGTGCGGAATTCCCGGAAGACTCTGTTGTAGGCTAACTTCTTTTTGACGGGAGAGAATGAACAGAAACCTCCACGCGGCAGGGGAAGCTGCTCCGGAAGGTCGCCATCGACGGAGACGCTGAAGAGCTGTCCAATGAAATCATTGCGTTCGATCATCCGAGAACGGAAAATAATATGTGTATCGTCCTTCCACGTCATGACGATGTTATTTGGACCCATGCGATCAGAAACATCGTCGCGACTCAATGTGGCTGTGTATGTTAAACGTTTGGGAACACCACCTTCGGCTGGCATTAGATAAACTTCGGTATTGCCGTCGTATTGACCAGTGAATGCTACGTGTTCGCCGTCTGGTGAAAATCGAGCAAACATCTCGTAGCCGACGTCATTGGTTAGTTTTCGTGCAACACCCCCCGATGACGATACTGTGTAGAGGTCACCTGCGTATGAGAACACGATCTGGTTACCGTGGATAGCTGGAAATCTTAAAAGTCGAGTTTCTTGCTGTGCAACAATCGGAGAGTGAGTGCTGAGTAAGAGGGCAAGAAGTGAAATGGAAGTAAATAGCTTCATTGAAAGTCCTTTCTAGCTTGTTAAAAGTGGCTGGATAAACTTATTCAGTTTCTGAGAGAATCTCAACGTGGAAAGAACTGCAAAACCGGCGCTTGCCGGTACTCTGTACACAACGCACGCGCTTCTTGTTTCAGGCAAAAGTGATTTTTGGGGCAGACCCGAGTCGCTCTATGGAGAGAGCTGTAAACAACTAGTGGTCTCTTGGAAACTCTCCTCGCCCTCAGCACTGAGTGTAGCATTTGCAAAGCAAGAGGCATAGTGGCTGGTGCAGTTCAAATCGGATTCTGTTTAACTATTTATGAACCTTATTCGGTGTGTGGTTCACGATCACAACGTGAACCTTGGCAGTCTTGGCTGCTCGGCAGAGTTGCTCGTTGTATCATCTGGAATGGAAAA
>JAPUKJ010000028.1 GCA_027295705.1 Ignavibacteria bacterium
CGGAAAGATGTTTCCCTTAATGATGACTGCTGCTGGCACTGTTCCACCAGCCACCGTATTGATCCTCGGCGCTGGCGTTGCTGGGCTTCAGGCTATCGCTACGGCAAAGCGACTTGGGGCTAGGGTTGAAGCGTTCGACCCACGTATAGCAGTGAAGGAACAAGTAAAGAGCCTTGGCGCAACCTTCGTAGAGATGGAGATGCCTGAAGATGCGGAGACTGCAGGTGGGTATGCAAAGGAGCTTTCACCAGATTTTATCAAGAAAGAGATGGAAGCAATCGCCGCTCGTCTGCCAAAAGTTAACGTTGTCATTACGACAGCACAGGTGTTCGGCAAGAGAGCTCCAGTCCTCATTACGGCCGATATGGTGAAACTTCTGCGACCAGGGTCAGTAATTGTGGACCTTGCAGCGGAGCAGGGAGGCAATTGCCAGTTAACGGAAGCTGGCAAGACTATTGAAGTCAACGGCGTTTCTATCATCGGCCCCATAAACCTGCCCGCCACGATCCCCATCGACGCAAGTCTCATGTACTCGAAGAACGTCATCAATCTTTTCCGACACCTCTATCCTAAGAGTGATCCTGACAAGCCGGGACAAGTTGTAACTCCCGACTTTGATGATGAGATCACTAAAGGAGCGTGCATTACTCGGGACGGGGAGATCGTCAACGAAGTTATTAAAAACGCTTTACAACAGGGAGTCAAGGACCAATGACAGAACCACTGATGGTATCGATATATATTTTCGTATTGGCAATATTTGTAGGATTTGAAGTCATCAGTAAAGTGCCACCACTCCTTCACACGCCCTTAATGTCAGGATCAAACGCGATCTCAGGTATAACACTCGTTGGTTCCTTAATTGCAGCAGGTGAGGGTCAGGCCAGCACCAGTGTTATTCTGGGGATGATTGCCGTCATCCTTGCAACCATCAACGTTGTTGGAGGGTTCATGGTGACAGACAGAATGCTTGGGATGTTCAAGAAGGATAAAACGGAAGACAAAAAGCCAGCGGCAAAATAATGGACGTATTTGCTCATCTCGCGTATCTAGTTGCCGCTGTTCTATTCATCCTTGGACTGAAGCTCTTAAGTTCACCGAAGACAGCGCAACGTGGAAATTTCCTTGGCGCTCTTGGAATGTTGCTCGCTGTCCTGGTAACGCTAACCAACAAAGAAATCCTCGACTTTAGCTATATCATCGCAGGATTGGTCATTGGCGGGACAATCGGTGCGGTCATCGCCAAAAAGGTGCAAATGACTGCAATGCCTCAGATGGTTGGCATGTTGAACGGGTTCGGCGGTGGTGCATCAGCGCTCGTCGCATACGCCGAGTATCTTCGGATCTCCACAGGCACAACTGCCACCACAATCGATTCTCTTATTGCCCTCGTTCTTACCTTACTTGTGGGATCCGTGACATTTACAGGAAGCATGATCGCGTTTGCAAAGTTGAAGGGAATCATGCGTGGTGCCCCGGTGCTTTATTTCTTTCAGAAACAGATCAACGCGCTTATGCTTCTTGCCGTTCTCGTGCTAGGCGTGATTTTCATCGTTGACCCAACTCAGTCGTATCCTCTGCTCACTATTGTAGGCATCTCACTGGTCCTTGGAGTGACCAGCGTAATTCCGATCGGAGGAGCTGACATGCCGGTTGTGATTTCCCTCCTTAATTCATACTCTGGTATCGCTGCTGCAGCAACCGGCTTTGTTCTCTCTAACAATGTATTGATCGTCAGTGGTACTCTCGTCGGCTCGGCCGGACTCATTCTCACCAACATCATGTGCAAAGCGATGAATCGCTCTCTTGGAAACGTATTGTTTGCCGGCGTTGGAACCGACTACGAGGCATCAGTTGATGCATCTGTAGAACAGCGGACGGTCATACGCTACACACCTGAAGACGCATCGTTCATGCTGGAAAATGCTCAGTCTGTCATCATTGTACCGGGCTATGGGCTTGCAGTTGCTCAGGCTCAGCATATCCTTCATGACCTAGCTGCCATCTTGATGACCAACGGAACCACTGTGCGCTACGCCATCCATCCCGTCGCGGGCCGCATGCCCGGACACATGAATGTTCTTCTGGCTGAAGCGAACGTGCCATACGATTTGCTCTTTGAAATGGATCAGATCAACGACGATTTCCAGAACACCGACGTTGCTTTGATAATAGGAGCTAACGACGTCGTGAACCCTGCCGCACGGTACAAGAAAGACAGCCCTCTGTACGGCATGCCTATTCTTAATGTCGACTATGCCAAAACTGCTATGGTGTGCAAACGTAGTCTAAATCCCGGGTTCGCAGGGGAAGACAACGAGCTGTTCTACGAAAAGAAAACGATGATGGTGTTCGGTGACGCGAAAGCGACCGTGACAAATCTTGTACAATTGCTAAAGAAATAGAAGAGAAATTCCAGCGCAACTCGCATATGTACCAGGTAAGGCCACATGAACAAAACTGCTACATATGTCGCCGCACTCATCTTATCTGTTGGATCGAATGGCAACCCCTCGAAAGAGCCGCTTGCGGCGAGTGTAATGGTAGAGGGGGAAGAGCTTGTTTATGAGGTTAGTTGGTACTTCGTCAAGCTTGGGACAATTCGCACCAAAATACTCAAGGCGAACTCCGACAGCAACATGATGATTCGCTACTCAGCAATGGCGTATGTTGATTCGTATGAGGGATTACCGTTTGCCGATCTGCACTCAGTGTCGTACACAGGTGTGGATGACTTCCTTTATTCACGTGCCACGAGAACACTAGAAAAAAGGGGGGATGAATGGTGGGCACAGAATTATACGTATGACCTCTCCAACAAGCGTCTGATTATTGAAAAAACCTGGCAAAAAGATCCAAATTCAGCTCCATACAAACGTACGAGTGTCGATACGTTGATACTTGAGGACACAACTTTTCAGGATGGCCTCTCAATAGCATACTTCGCGCGATCACAGATAGGAACTGAGCAAGCAATTAGAGTTCCAACTGTTTTGTATGGCAACTTGGGCACAACGACTTTTTGGTTCACAAACAAGAAGAGTACCGAGACAATTGATGTCCTTGACCGCCCGGTTCGCGTCGTTGAGGTTGAAGGAACGCTTGACGTCAAGGGTATCTTTGGACTAACAGGTGACTTCAAGGGCTGGTTCAGCGATGATTCAGCGGCTGTGCCAATCAAGGCAGAAGTGAATGTGATCCTCGGCGTTGTTGATTTGGAGCTAATCGAATGGGATCGCAACGGATGGAATCCTCCCACTGATTGATGTATTGCCAAAGTGATAGGGCTCCGTCCACACGTACAAAATGAAAAACTCTTATTTTCCTTTAGAAGTAGTTGGGGACGGATGTATGACAGACGAACTGTTGCTCAGAATGCAATGAAACCTTTCTCTATCCTCCTAGTCAGCGTCCTAACCTGTTCGGCTATTTCGAACTCGCAACACAAACAATTGATTGGTACCAAGGCTGATGAATGGACTGTTTCGGATTGGATTAACTCAAATCCACTACAACTCTCTGACCTGCGCGGCAAGGTTGTTCTGGTTAGATGGTGGACAGGGCCCGGCTGTCCATTTTGTGCCGCATCGGCAGATGCGTTGAACGAATGGCATGCAGAATACCAAAAGGAGGGACTTGTTGTTATCGGTTTCTACCACCACAAATCCCGATCACCGCTGAAAACTCAGTTCGTAGAAGATCTTGTACGAAAGTTGGGATTCAAATTCCCAGTTGCAATTGACCGCGACTGGACGACTCTGAATCAGTGGTGGTTGGCAAGAGTTCCGGAGGCTAAGTTTACAAGTGTAAGTTTCCTTATAGACGACAAAGGAAGAGTTCAATATATCCATTCCGGCGGCCAATACGTAAAGGGGGACCAAGATTACTCAGAACTAAAGTCCGAAATAGAAAATGCTCTTAGAAACTTCGCCTCTGAATAGATGACATCTAAACTCACTGCCATTAATTGGAGGATGAGATGGTAGAAAAACTGATTCTTCTGTTTGCTGCTTTCGCCACTCTAGGTGCCTTACTTGTTGGATTCCACTCTCTCTTGGTAGATGAGGGGTCGGTCTCGTGGATTGCCTCAAAAACTGCAATTCTGAGAAATTTAACCTAGCTCTAGGATACAACGCTGAGGCTGATCAAAAATCATGGTCCGACATGAAAAAATTCTTCAAAGACATTTTTGAGGATTGGGTATGGAGAAGAAAGCAGTAACGTATCAAATGACTGAAGCAAACAACGACTCAAAAATCAAGATGGGAAAGATTTCGCAAGAGCTATTACAAACAGTCGAAAGGG
>JAPUKJ010000280.1 GCA_027295705.1 Ignavibacteria bacterium
CGAAGGAGACTAACATGATTCCAACAAAGCGTTCATCCAAACTCTCTGCACCCTATATCCTGCCAGTTGTATTGCTGGCATTCACTGTTTCGTTCTTTGTTTCCGGCATACCTATTCACAAAGCTTCGCTCCACAAGACCGTTTCTAATCTTCAGCTTGAGAAAAGCGGCCCCGGCCCTGATCAGCGTCCCTCAGAATGGGCATGGATGCAACGGACATTTCCCTTTTGGCAAGCTGACTGGGATTCTTATCGCAAGGAGATGAGCAGAGCACAACAAATGAGAACAGAGGCAGCTAATCTTAGACTTGAACAGATAGAATTTGCCGGTCCAACCAACATTCAGGGAAGAGTCTCCGATATCGAATTCAATCCTCAGAATCCCAGTATCGTATACGCAGGTGCAGCCACGGGTGGAGTTTTCAAATCCACTGACATAGGAAATACCTGGACACCAATTTTCGATGGCCAAGCTAATTTGACTATCGGTGATATCGCTGTCGATCCTGTGAACCCCGATGTGATTTATGTGGGAACCGGTGAGGCAAATGGAGGCCACAACAACTTCGCCGGTGGTGGACTGTACAAGTCAACCGATGCCGGTTCCAGCTGGCAATTCATCGGATTAGAGAATACTGTGTCAACAGGTCGCATTATTGTCGATCCGTCAAATCCTCGGCGAGTCTTTGTCGCCGCGGTCGGGTCATACTTCTCTCCAAATCCCGAGCGTGGTATTTATCGAAGTGATGACGGCGGAGCTTCATGGACGCAATCCCTCTTTGTTTCTGACTCTACGGGTGGAATTGATATTGTCATTGATCCCAACAACCCATCAAGTCTAATTGCATCAATGTGGGAAAGGGTTCGCAGACCTAATAGCAATCACCTGTTCGGTCCTACCAGTGGTATTTACCGAACCTCTGATGGTGGTGACAATTGGGAGTACCTAGGCCCCGCAAATGGATTGCCCGATCCCAGCAGCACAAACGTTGGACGTATCGGGTTGGCACTTTGCTCAGCAAAACCGGATATAGTCTACGCTTTGCACACGAATGGTTCGAACTACCTGGGTCTTTTTAAGACAACCGATTTTGGCACTTCCTGGATCGATGTGGACACCGATAATGAGATATCAAATGGTACGGGAGGTTTCAGCTGGTATTTCGGCCAGGTACGGGTACACCCGACAGATCCGGATATCGTCTTTGCCCTCGATGTAGCTTTCATGCGCTCTGTGAATGGAGGAGCGAGTTGGTCTATTAATTTCGGCTCATCTGTTTTACACGTAGATCACCATGCCTTGGTGTTTCATCCAGCGAACCCGGATTACGTTCTCGAGGGTAATGATGGGGGAATCAACATTTCGACGAACGGCGGCGTAAACTGGACAAAGGTCCCCGCGTTGCCGGTTACGCAATTCTACGAGATCGGATTGGACCATAACAATCCTCAGCGCCTCTACGGGGGAACTCAGGATAATGGAACGTTACGTACATTGACAGGGGCACTCGATGATTGGGGTAGGATTCTAGGCGGTGACGGCTTTTATGTGATTGTTGACCACACTAATCCCAATGTCATCTACGCGGAGTCTCAATTCGGATTTCTTCGTAAGTCAACCAACGGTGGCTCCTCGTTCCCCCTCGGAGCGACGAGCGGTATCAGCGTTAGTCAGCCAACAAACTGGTCAACGCCGGTGGTGATGGATCCCAACAACAATAATGTGCTCTACTACGGAACCGACCGTGTATATCGAACGGTTAACGCCGCTTCAAGTTGGATGTCAATAAGCCCTGACCTCACAGATGGTATTCCCGGCACCCGATTGGGAACAGTGACCACCATTGGTGTAGCGCCGACCAATTCCGATGTCATCTGGGCAGGGACCGATGACAGTCATGTATGGGTATCAACAGATAATGGATCAAATTGGACTGATGTATCGGCCCCGCTTCCGTATCGCTGGGTTACTCGTGTCGTGCCTGATCCAACGGATGAAAAGAGTGCGTATGTTACTTTTTCCGGTTTGAAGTGGATCGACCCGCAGCCTCACGTGTTTCGCACGATGAATCAGGGACAGACCTGGGAAGACATCAGCAGTAACTTGCCCACCGCTCCGGTTAATGCCTTTGCTGTAGATCCGCTCCGTCCGCAGTTCTTGTTTGTAGGATCAGATCTAGGTGCATACTACAGTAGCAACTACGGGCAAAGCTGGCAATATCTCAGCAGCGGACTGCCAATGGTCTCTGTTTACGACATGAAAGTTCATGGCACCGCGTATTATCTGGCGCTTGGCACACATGCTCGTTCGATGTACAAATTGGATTTGTCACTACTCACTGGTGTCGAATCCAAAGAACCACAACCCATTGCTTCCGCTTTCAGACTAAGGCAAAACTACCCCAACCCATTCAACCCGTCAACGCGTATCGACTACACGGTTAGCACGACAACGGAATTAAGTCTGAAGGTGTATGATCTCCTCGGGCGAGAGATCGCTACGCTTGCTCAAGGAGTGCATGAGCCGGGAGAGTACAGTGTCACGTTCTCCACCTCAAAAAGCAGTGTCGATGAACTGGCGAGCGGCATATATCTCTACCACCTGCAAACACCATCGAAGGCTGTGAGTAAGCGGATGCTGCTTCTAAGATGATCTTATCTAGGCAATAGAATGTGCTAACATGGTTTGATTGTAATCACCCAGCGTAGGTGATGCGGTGACCAGAGAGCTGTTTCAAAATGGTCTAAGCCTTTGGCCGCCACACAGTCCCATCTCCATATCGACATCCTGAGCACAAGATTGTAGTTTTCACTGTTGGTGCGCTACGCCTCCTGTTCTTTTCTCCGCGCAATCCCTTCTGTGCGGATTCGCACTGCAATAGCACGATCGTCCATGGTACGTGATCATAACTGTCGTTGACCATGCGAAAGTCATACCGCTCAATCCAAAAACTTATGTGCTGGCCGGAACCAATTCACAGGCACTATAGCTTTATCATTTGGTAATTTCTCGAGCTTAACAAATTTGAGACTTGATGGGAATCAGTTGGAAGGAAGTGTTCCAGATACACTGAGAAGTCTGAGTAGTTTGATCCAGTTGTTGCTAGACGGCAATAGATTCGTCGATCTGCCAGATCTTAGCCCTATATCGTTGCGTTATTTCAGAATTACCCCAATCCATTTAACCCTTCAACCTATATCGAGTATGCTCTACCCATGAGAGCTATGTGAGTGTACAATGTTCTCGGCCAAGAAGCGATCACACTTGTCGATGAACAACAACCAGCAGGTTTTTTCACCATTGAGTGAGACGGAAGAAATCTGGCTGGCACTAAGGTAAGCAGTGGATCTTACTTCTACAGATTGGAGGCAAAGGACGCTGCTGGCGAGGCGTTCTTCACCAGCTTGAAGAAGCTATTGCTTCTCAAATAGTCCCGCTCTACGAGTCTACGGACTCGCAGAGCCGTAGACTGCTCTTTGGCGGGGCTATTGTTAGTCGAAAAGTCCGGTTGCAACTAGTCTACGGTTCCCTGTTCAGCTCATGATCGTCAAAACCGTGTCACCCTGGGCAGCCCCGCCGTCTTTTGCATTGAGGAGAGGTGTAGTAGTAACTACCAGCTATTTCCTACCTTCGTCGCTCCTAAGGTCAAGTGCTTTCTGGACATTTTCCAATCTTTCGATTATATTTCAGAAAGGAAGTTAAGATTTCAATCCTCGCAGGAACCTCATGGACCGCCAAACCGTCGACCGCATCATCGACGAGATCCTTCAAGAGAAACTGAAAGGCACAGATGGACATTCGTGCTGCAAGGACGGTGTCTGCTCGGATAACCTTTGTGTCATCCACAACAAAGATGGTGTAAGAAACCTTGTCCATAACGGCGCAGCCCGCATAACGTCAGGCGTGGGTGTCGAGGCTGCCGGCGGAGTGGAGCCTGATGTCGCCAGCATGATTGACCACACACTTCTAAAGCCTGAAGCGACGACGAACGACGTTGAGAAACTTTGCAGTGAAGCAAAGAAGTATGGCTTTGCCAGCGTCTGCGTTAACCCAAGCTACGTCCCTCTTTGTGCGAAACTTTTGAAAGGAATTGCAGTTAAAGTATGTACGGTGATCGGGTTCCCTCTAGGCGCTGCATCCACTGCATCAAAGACATTTGAGACAGAGCAGGCAATTCGGGAGGGCGCTCAGGAAGTTGACATGGTAATGAACATTGGCATGCTAAAGTCGGGCGAGTATGAGTATGTCGAAAACGACATCTTTGCTGTAATCAGCACGGCCAAACGTTATCAGAGTCTCAGCAAGGTGATCATCGAAACCGGACTTCTGACCGATGAAGAGAAAGTGAAGGCCTGCATACTCGCCAAGCGAGCCGGGGCAGATTTTGTGAAGACCTCCACAGGATTTGGCAAAGGAGGAGCAACTGTCGGGGACGTTGCGCTGATGAGGCGAGTCGTTGGAAGCGCGATGGGAGTAAAGGCATCAGGTGGAGTGCGCAGTCGTGAAGAGGCACTGGCAATGGTCGCCAGCGGCGCTGATCGAATCGGCGCAAGCGCAAGTGTCAAGATCGTCAGTGGGGAAATAAGTGAAACAGCAAAAGGGTACTGAGTGAGGCGAGCCTGCTTTGCACAGTGTGTTTTGTTTTTTTCCTGCAGCGCGCTTCTTTCGCTGGGATGCGCAGCGGAAGAAGAAAGCCAGCAAGTTCCACCTCCTTTATCTGGAAAGGTGGAATTCGAAACAACGACAGACACGGTATACGCAGAGATTGCAGAGAGTCGCTACGAAGCGGACGCCGAATCGCGTGGCCTGGAAACTCGATATAGTGTGCAGATCGGAGCGTTCAAAAATCCCTGGAATGCAAGCCGCATGCAGACTGCAACTCGTGAACGTTACCAGCTCCCGGTGGTTAACAGTTACCACACGACGTATGCATTGTATCAGATACGGATCGGTTTCTTTGAATCGAAAGAAGAAGCGAGCGCATTTCGTGACCGAATCCAGAAAGAGTACCCGAGCGATTACGGTAATTCGTGGGTTGTCCAATTAGAGAGGTAATTATGGGGAAACTTCCAGTTGTCGCTCTTAGCGCACTTCTGCTTGCAGGATGCGGGCCCTCATCAGAGGCGATGAAGGAAGATGATCTGCCTGAATATGCCGAGGAGCTACGGAAGTACGAAGCCGAGTTTCAGCCCTCGGACTACAACCCGGACGTAGAGGCAATCTTGGAGGAGGTTAAGAAGAGCACCGAAAATGATCAGGAAGCGTTCGTAGAGTTCATCAATACTGAGCCTGTCGAATTTGTTTCCGGGTTCAGAGTTCAAATCTTTGCCTCATCAAACATAGATCAGGCAAACAATGCGAAACTGGAGGCCGAGGCGCTTTTTCCGAACCAGTGGTTCTACATCGTCTATGACGCACCTACGTACAAGATCCGTGCAGGGAATTTTCTTCGACGATATGAAGCAGACAAGTTCGCAAAGCTGCTTGCAGAGCACAGATACCATGATGCGTGGATAGTGCCTGAAAGGGTCTACAAGAATCCCCCGAAGCGACCCGCCCCGGAGGAAAATGCAAAGGATCAGCAGGAATAACCTGCAGCTATTTGAACTTCAACAGCACACCTTCGATACCCCATCGAGCTCTAACCTTCACAGTGTCGGTGTACACCGCGAATCGTTCGGCTGGAACAAATGGATATGGCATGCCATAAGAGTAGCTGCCCGAACTATCCGCATCCCTGAAGCCTTTGATCACGTATCTTCCCTCGACCAGTTGTTCCATCGTAAAGGCTCCTGGAGACTCCAGCCGGATAGTCTTCTCCCATTTTGGTTTCACATCAATACTCGAGGCGGAGATGTACACTGCTCCTTCACCTGTCTGTTCTTGTTCATCCACAACAGCTCCTTCTATCACACCCGTAGTCCGTAAATCCAGCGTCTCGAATCGCAGAACAAATGTTGAGTCGATATATCCGTTCCCCCACCGATCCCGCAGAGAATCTAGGATAATTCTGACCTCATACCACGCTTTGCTCATCAGCGGCTGCTCTGGAAAGAGGACAACATCTGTTGCATTGAGCCACCGCATCTCGGTTTCGACGTGCTTCTCAACGCTATCAACCAGGATAATCGCTTCTTTGAGCGGCTCCTGATCAACAGGTTCAGAAAAGGTTATCTCAAGCGATCGCTCAAGCGGATACCCCGTTTGGCCATCGGCCAGTGAGGAAATGCTTACTGTGGGCCTTAAGGTATCTGGAACACCCCTGCCAGTGAACACATAGCTCGCATTCATCGAATCAATCAGATTTCCTGCGCGGTCATAGATCTTGTCAGCCCGTAAACGGTACGACGATCCATTGTTGAGCGGTGTCGCAGTAATCAGGCCTGCTAGCATCGGGGTTTGACGATTAAGATAGGAGAGCGCGATAGCGATTGGCTTCTGAATCAATGTATCGCTCAAGTGAAATGCTGCCCTTTCGAACGAGAGAGAATCAATTGCTTCACTGAAGCGAACCTGTAATTGGTATCGGTCGAGCGCATCCACTCTAGTGAGGAAGGGTTTAGATGTGTCTTCCTGTGAGAGTCGGAACCATATATCCGATATGCGCTCTCGTTGTGCGTCCACGGTAACATCAGCGTGCGTCACACCGTATTGATCTACCTCTCTATCATAAATCAGATTCCGAAACTCGTCTCTAATAGCAAACAGCCGGTAGGTTCCAAGAGCGATATTCGAGAGCGCAAACTTGCCCCCTTTCCCCGTCTGCATGATATAATCCGGCTTAAGAGCGCTCGGATCAAGTGTGTCAGGGTCTGCTCCATCTAGTGCGTACGCGAAAATCATCACCCCTTCAGGTTCTTCATCGAATACTCGACCGCTTATATAGCCACGGTCAATTGAATCGCCAGTGGAGAAGGCCAGAGTAAATCCTTCAGCCATACGGTTATTTGCACGAATGTCTACCACATCAGTTCCGACATTCACAACATACGTTGTATTCTTCCTAAGGGCTTCGGAGAACTCCACAGTCACCTCGGTCCCACTCCAATCAAATTCTAGATCGCCGACATGAGGGGAGATAAAGATCGACTCCTCAACCGAGCGGCGATCAACGTACTCACTGAACTCCAGTTGAATTCTGTTTTCTTCAACATGAATTGCATTCGTGTCGGGCACAGTTCCTGCGATTTCGGGGGGGATGCTATCAGGTGGGCCCCCGCTTGGTGGAAGCTGCCCTGCGCAGTGCATGAAAAGAATGCTAAATGTAGGGATACAAAACGCACTCGCTGATTTTCGATGGGGCAGTGGAACCTTTTCTCGTGGCGGGCGGTTTAAAGATCTAGAGCGCAGCCGGATGCACAGATTTCGATAGAAATCCGTCGCACTTAGGGGCTCCCTGAAAAGGTGGTGTTGGTTCGTCAAAGGTGGGTGAAGACCGCGAGACACTTTCAGGTGAGCCCCTTGTTTATTCCGTAGTCACTCAGTAACCTCATCCCTCACAGGACGTCCAGATCAAGCACTCGCCAGAAAGTCTGAAACAAACAAGCATGATAGAGCGATTTACCCGTACAGGCTCTTAGTTTAGTCTGACTTTGTGTCTTTCGAGGATTCTGTTTGCGATAATGCCTGTAGCGTGCGCACAGTCCGGTTCTTCCTGTACTTGCGAACGTTTCGTAGATGGCCCGAATAATTGGTTGAGAACCAATGTCCACCGTCGCCATTTGCTACAAAGAAGAGATACTTATGCTTGGCCGGAAACAATGCTGCAAGTATCGACGCTTTTCCAGGGTTGTTCACAGGTCCCGGCGGTAGACCTCTGTTTCGGTATGTATTGTACGGGTGGTCTATCTTTAAATCGGAGTACAGTACTCGTCGTGGACCACCTTCCATAATAAATTGGATTGTCGGATCGGCTTCCAGCCTCATCCGTCTGCGTAAACGACTGTGGTACACACCCGATATCGTTGCTCGCTCTTCGTCCAGCACGGCCTCACCCTCTACAATTGACGCGAGTGTAACGACCTGATTCGTCGTCCAGCCAAACATCTCCGCCCGAGCTTGAAGCGAATCGTCATAAAAAAGCCTGAATTGATCAACCAATCTTCGGATGACGTACTCTTCATTCGGCTGCCAGTAGAAGCTGTATGTTTCCGGAAGGAGGTAACCCTCAAGAGACTGAGCATCAATTCCAAATGAATGGATGAATGATTTGTCGTGTGCAAGGTCGACATACCTCGCCGAGTCTATACCAATCGTGTGAGCAAGTATTGCAGCTTGTGTTTTCGACCGCGATCCCTCAGGAAGTCGAACGGAAATGAGCTTCGCCCCGTCTCCTTCACGGAGAGCCAAGAAGAGGTCCACGTTGGAAATTCCACTGTCGAAAACGTATTTCCCAACATGTATTTTTTCAGTACCCCCGTAGAACTTCGCAGCGAAGACGAACAACTCACGGCTTCGAATGATTCCAAGCGCTTCAAGAGAGTCCACAATGGAGGCAAAAGTGTCACCTCTTGAAACAAAGAATGTCTTCTGAGGCACGTCCTCGAAGTCGTTCGCCCCATAGAAAATCTGCAATGCCTGCACGATGACAATCGTCAGGACGACAACCAGGACAAGCAACAGTAACCTGAACCGCTTCAGAAAAGTTTTTATTTCATTTGCCGTATTCATAATTCCTGTAGCCACGTAATCATCAATTGGTGAGAACCCCCGACCCACGTGTCAGAACAACATCTGATTCCCTCGATCCTTCACTTCCACACTACAACAATAACTGCATTTGTGCTGCAATGTTCAACTCTCCAGGAATTTTCTTTGAGATCGGCTCGGGAAGAGAACTCAACGGCCAACTTCACTCTCCGTTCTTTCTAATGGATTCACGCGCTGGTTAACTACAATGAAGTTGCTCGTTCGCTTGCACTGTCCTTTCCAAGCGATACATACTACTTTCTCTATCCCGGATGGCTCTGTAGTGAAAGGTTGGCAACCGCATGTAATTCGAAATCGGATTTCATTCCCTCTCTTAGCTTCATCCAACCTACATATGCAATCATTGCTGCGTTATCCATGCAGTATTCGAGGCGTGGGTAAAACAATCGATATTGGTGTTTTTCGGCCTCCTCTCTCATTCTATTCCGCAACAGGGAATTTGCAGAGACACCGCCAGCAAGTGTCACGTCTTTTACTTGAGTTTTCGCTGCCGCGGCCATGGTCTTCGCCACCAGCACATCGACAACCGCTAACTGAAAACCGGCACATATGTTAGCGAGGTGCTGTCCGTCAATCGACGTTTTGTTCATCTCCGAATCGAGTATTCCCTGGCGCTTGAGGTAGTACAATACTGAAGTTTTTATGCCACTGAAGCTGAAATCGAATGTACCCTCTTCGAGGTAGGAACGCGGAAAGGTTATCACTTCCGGATCACCATTTATTGCAAGCTTGTCAATGATGGGACCACCTGGGTAACCCAAGCCGAGCATCTTCGCAACCTTGTCGAAAGCCTCCCCAGCAGCATCATCTCGAGTTTGTCCTAGCATTCGATGCCGGGAGTTCGATGTGACATGCACGAGCATGGTATGTCCACCCGAGACTATGAGAGAAAGAAATGGATATGATGGTTTTTCCTCACTCAAGAAGTTAGAGTACAGATGCCCTTCCATGTGATTGACCCCTATGAAGGGTATTTTCAATCCATATGCCATTGCCTTACCGAAGTTCAGTCCAACGAGCAGTGCTCCAACAAGTCCCGGACCTTGAGTTACAGCAATGCCGTCCAATTCCTGTTTGCTCGTTCCAGCTTGGACCAACGCCTCCTCGACAACCTCAACGATGAGTCGCATGTGCGCGCGGGATGCAAGCTCTGGAACCACCCCACCGTACTTACTGTGAACATGCTGGGAAGAGATGATATTCGATCTCACCAAGCCATCGTCCACTACGGCAGCGGCAGTTTCGTCACATGAGGTTTCAATACCGAGGACATTCATCCAAATGTAACATCAATAGACAGATGACAACTTCGAGTCTATTTACTGGCGATGCGCATAGTACGCAAATGGCCTATGAATTTCAATAAACGCCAGATGTGGTTTTGCCATTGCTTGGAGTTTTACTAATATTGCTAGGGAAAAGTTTTTTTCATATATTTGTTCAAAGATTTATTATCCATGGAAGTACAATGGCCAAAATTTGTGCAATTTGTGGTAAGAAACCCGTTACAGGAAACAACATTAGCCATGCCCATAATCGCACTCGCAGGCGATGGCTGCCGAATCTTCAAAAAGTGCGTGTGAAGGTCAACGGTGGTACGAAGCGAATGGCTGTTTGCACCTCCTGTCTCAAGTCAAACCGAGTGCTGAAAGCAGCGTAACGTTTTCTCTTGACTGAACGATCAGATCTCTCTTTGAAGCCATCATCCTTGGCGCTGATGGCTTTTTTTGTTCTGCCACCCGCAGCCCTCTATAGCACAATGCGGGAACGCCAAAAATGATTCTCTGAGCTTAGCTAATTGTGTTCAAACTAGAGCTACAGCTTAACCTTCCGAACCAACTCACGCTGCTTCGGGTGCTGCTGACACCGGTCTTCGCTGCTTTGCTGCTTTCTGCGTCCTCACTGAATAAACAGTTTTCGCTTGTTGTCTTCATCATCGCGGCACTTACCGATTGGTATGACGGGTGGGCTGCGCGCAAGCTCGGCTACATCTCACGTTGGGGAAAGTTCCTCGACCCTCTTGCGGATAAAATACTCTCCTCGGTAGCGCTCCTTGTCTATGCGCATCTCGGACTTATCGACGCATGGATGGTATGGATAGTGATAGCACGCGACTTCCTCATTACGGGTTTGCGCAGCTACGCCGAATTCAAAGATCAACCGTTTATTACATCGAAAACCGCCCAGGCAAAAACATTCGGACAGTTCGTTGTAATTTACTACATCCTGATTCTCTATGTAGGACGTAACGTTCCAGTCGTGTACAGTAATTTTGGAGATACGATTGATGTATTGATGCATCCTCAAGTGCTCTTCGGGATGATGCTGCTCGTAACAATCTCAACAGTTGGGACCGCAATTGCCTATCTCTATGATAACAGAAAAGTCCTGCGTGATCTCTATGGCATCCTCCACACAACCAAGGACTGATAAGGCTCCTGAAACGTCTCGGTTCTCCTTCATAACAAAATTGGTTGCGACGGGGTTTTTTTCAGGCTATTTCCCCCATGCATCAGGTACCGTTGGCACCCTCGTTGGAATATTGGTTTATCTAATACCGGGCGTTGATCACCCTCTTACGCTTGGGATCCTAATACTTGCCGGCTTTCTGGCCGGTGCACACGCATCTCGAGACGTTGTGATCAGCGAAGGAAATCGCATCAGCAAGACCGCAGAGTTTGCGAAATCGAGATTCCAGCCTGGTAGAGGCAGCATTGCCGATCCCTCAATAGTTGTCATTGATGAAATTGTCGGTATCTGGATAACATTGTTTTTGATGCCGAAAACGTTCATGGTAATTATTCTTGCGTTCTTGCTGTTTCGTGCGTTTGATATCATCAAGCCTTATCCAGCACGTCAACTGGAAGCCATACCGAACGGCTGGGGTATCATGCTCGACGATGTGGTGGCTGGCATCTACGCAAACATTGCAACGCGAGTCTGTTATTATCTTCTCCAAACATTCATTCCGTACATGTCGTAATCTTCGTGAAATCAGAAATCATTACCATCGGTGACGAACTACTAGTCGGCCAGGTTATTAACACCAACCAGGCTTACATATCGGAAAAGCTACATGGCATCGGTGTGTCTGTCGAAAGGATGACAACCGTCGCCGATGAGATGCAGGCAATTGTCGATGCTTTCGCAAACGCTTGCCGGCGTTCAGATGTTGTCATCACAACAGGAGGACTGGGACCGACTCATGACGACATCACGAAAAAGGCAGTTTGTAAGTTCTTCGACACAAAGCTCGTCAGCAATGACGAAGTGGGTAAGAACATCGAAGTGTTCCTGAAAAAACGGAATCTCAGCTGGACGCCTGCTGCGCAAGAGCAAACGATGGTTCCTCTAAAGGCCGAGCTCATCCCGAACCCATTTGGAACGGCTGCCGGGCTGCTGTTTGCGGAAAAAAACAGACTCTTTATCGTCTTGCCA
>JAPUKJ010000281.1 GCA_027295705.1 Ignavibacteria bacterium
AGATTCTGTAGCACCTCTAAATACTTGAGACCGGACCCTGTATTAAAGAGTAGGATTGATGACGTAGAGGAAACAAATCCATTCGCTCTCAATAACGGAAGCGCTGCAACAGTAGCGGCACCTTCAGGGCAAAGGAGAACTCCTTCAATGCCAGCAACCAGACGAATTGTTTTCATGATGGTTGCATCATCGACGGCAACTGCGCAGCCGTTACTATCATAGACGGCCTCCAAGATAAGCGAATCACCAAATGCTTTCGGTACCCGCAAGCCGGAGGCGATTGTAGCAGCATTGTCCCAGACATCAGAAGATTCTGCGTGTGCTTCGAATGCCTTGACGATCGGTGCGCAACCGCTGCTTTGAACAGAAACCATTCTCGGCCTCTGACCATCTATCCATCCAAGCTCACCGAACTCGGCAAAAGCTTTCCACATGCCAATAAGACCCGTGCCGCCCCCAGTTGGGTAGATGATCACATCCGGGAGTCTCCACCCATACTGTTCTGCGACTTCATAACCCAATGTCTTTTTCCCTTCCAGCCTGTAGGGCTCTTTCAATGTGGACAGATCGAACCAAGCCTTACCTTGCATCTGATCATTCATAGCTTTCGCTGCATCGCTTATAACGCCACGCACGCGATGAACTTCTGCACCGTATGCGCTGCACTCATAAATGTTGATCGCCGGTGTATCCTCGGGCATGTAAATACGCGACGTCATCCCAGCAGCAGCACCATATGCTGCCAATGCACCACCAGCATTTCCTGCAGTTGGGACGCAGACCTCCTCTAGCCCCAACTCGCGCGCCTTTGAGATCGCCACGGACATTCCCCGCGCCTTGAATGAACCTGTAGCATTAAAAGATTCGTCCTTCATGCGAAGGTCGGAGAAGCCAATCGATGCTCCCAAGTTTTTCAAAGTAAGAAGGGGTGTACATCCTTCACCCAATGAAATAATATGTTTATCTTGGAGGACAGGTAGTAGCTCGCGATATCGCCATAAAGAATTCTCTCTTTTGCTAAACATTTCGCGAGACAATTTCTTTCTCGCGAGTGGTAAATCATACCGCGCGAGCAAACTTCTCCCACATCGAGTGCAAACCGATTGCACCTGACGATGCTCATGAACCGCTTTGCAGTTGCAGCATTCCAAATGAGTTATGAATGACATATCAGCGTTTTATCCACTCATGATACGCCATACGGATTTCCTGGCTTGAGAGCTTTGGGCTATCCAGTTGTCCCTTTGCGAGACGTTGTCGGAGCGCCTCATAGAGACTCACTGCACAGGCAACTGAGACATTCAAGCTCTGAATCATCCCAAACATAGGAATCTGAAAACTAATGTCTGCGTTTGCGGCTGCCTCATCAGAAACGCCACGATGCTCATTGCCAAAGACCAGCGCGACTTTCTTCGTCAGTTCGAGGTCATAGAGTGAAACAGACGAAGGTCCCAGACGAGTGGCACAAATAACAAAACCTTCAGAGCGAAGAATAGCATAGCAATCATCAACTGACCTATGTTTTCTTTTTTCGAGCCATTTGTTTGCGCTAGAGGAACTCCTTTTTCCGATGGCAGGGAATCGCTCGCAGGTGTATAGAAGCTCAACACGTATCACCCCTACCGCATCGCACGACCTGAAGACTGCACTCACGTTATGCAGATCGTGAATGTTTTCCAGTACGACAGTCAAATCCGGCTGACGATATGCCAAGACGCTCTTGATTCTCTTCATGCGCTTTGGGCTACGCGCCATCTGTTTGCTCCAAAGCAACACTCTGATGCTTCATTACGTCTTGCGATTGTTGCTGAGGGGATTGGAAGGTGAGAGCACTTCGTATCTACCGATTCAGGAAAGGGCTATGCCTCCGAAAGTACTGTATGATCCTCTCGGCTCAATCATCACACTACCTTCTCCACACCATCATTTGCGTTCTGGTCTGTCATATCTTTGTTGCGGTGGCTCGTCTGCTTTCCGACGGTAATACTCACTCTGACTGGTGTCCCCCGCCACATCGTAAAACTGAGCAAGACGTTTGTAGAGAGTTCTGGGATTGGGCACGTGCGGTACACCTCGATGCAGGAAATCAATTAGACTATCAAGTGGTGGAATATTAAGGTCAGGGTCATAGCAATCGCAAGCGTCCAGATAGGGATCGGGTCGGGCCGGCTGTACGTCCGCAGCTTTCTGGTAGTAATGCAGTGCAAGCTCATAGTTATCGCTGGAGGAATACGTCACCTCAAACACACTCGCCAGCCAGAGGTACACATCATACGCAAGGTCTGGAAATTCTGCTGCGAGTTTTTCTCCGAACAAACGGACTTCATCAGGTGTGAGAGAGTGATTCCAGAAGAGTAGTCGGTAGGGTTCAACATCTTTCAGTTTTTGCGAAAGGGCAGACTCGAAGGCATCGAAGATTTCGTTAAAGTCGTCAGATGTTGAGAAACAGCGCCGTATTTCTTCTACAGTGTAGGAGCGCATCCGTTGCGTTCTTGTTCTGCCGCCCTTCCTAACCCGACCAGCCCTGTCTTGCTGGCAGCGTGACCATTCGACTCATCACGCAGAGGACATGCAGGCATTGGCGAAACCACCTTAGGGTCGAAGGAGCATAGAGTGGAATACACATCGTCAGAACCGGCACACCTTCCGCATCGAACTTAAGAAACGATGTGTTGAAATGCAACACGGGATCCAATAAGAACATGGGCTAACCGAGAGGTTAGCCCGAGCCATACCCTACACCAAATCCAAACACAACTGTGGAAGCTGTTATCTCATCAAGAGCATCTTCTTCGTCTCAACAAAACTGCCAGCTCTTAATCTGTAGAAATACACACCACTCGCCAAACCATTCGTGCTGAACTCAACCCGATAACTTCCAGCAGCCTGTTTCTCATTCACAAGTGACGTAACCTCTCTTCCCAGCAGATCATATACTTTTAATGTTACAAGATGATTGCCAGGAAGTAAATATTGAATCTTCGTCGAGGGGTTAAATGGATTTGGATAATTCTGCAACAGTGAGAAGCTAGCCGGTACCCGTGGATCAAGCAGCTCGACGCTGACAAAGATGGAATCCATACCCCCAGCTTCATAATATCGTGCAGCAAATTCCTGAAGATAGAGGTTTGCAATGCGTCTTGATTGAATGATGAGAGTGTTTTCGTTATTCCTGTTTTCCCCGCTAAACGACCAGTTCTGTGATCCAGTTATAACCCATTGCGGGCCGAGTGTCCCTTTTGTACCATCGACGATCGCGTACTTGTGATGCAACAAGCTGGCAAAAGGATCGAGATGAACATCGATTCCATTTGAGAAAAGATACGTAAATTGCTCGGGTGGAACATCCCTTTCCATGACACCGCGAATTGTCTTTCCGGAATTCTTGCGATCAATCAAGGCATCGGCAATGTCTCGCCGTGTAAAGGCAAATAAAGCAAATGCAATGTCGCTTTCAGCTTGTGCCAACGTGTTTATAATGTGTGTTGTTGATCGATCACTTGGGCTGAAATAGCAAGACACAGGAAGACCGTCGATGAAAAATCTGTGGGGAGTGTTATCTCGTTTGCGGACCCCAAATCGGGAGATACCAGCATTGGGAATGTCTGTATCACTCCCCCACATTTCGTTGAATTCAAGAGTGTATGCACCCGCCAAGGCAACGTCCTGAACCTCAATGGAGTTCTGGTGATCTGTAGTAGTCTGCTGAGCAGTCAGGTTCCATGAGCCGGTCCAGACCCAAACACTTTCTGGCGCCCCTCCCCTGTAATCAAACACAAACGCCTTGTTGTGCATAAGGCCTGCACCATCGTTGATCGCATCGAAGCGATCAGTGATAAAAGGGATACCCCCTGCAACAATGATGTTGAACGCATTTGTAATCCGATTGTCGTATTCAGCAATCACCCGAACCTTCACGCCACGATTCTTTGCATTCACGAGAGCGAAGGCTACTGCGTCCCCAGGACTGCTGCTAAGGCTATGAATCATGGCATCTATCGAGCGCCGCGCATTGTTGATACGTGTCACCAGGCGAGAAACGAGATCCTGATTGCCGAGTGCTATCTCCCCTGTGGAGACTGAAGTGTTGACACTGCGGTTGAAATACACGTTGATTTCCCCTGTTGCTGACGGTGGCGATGCAGTGCTGAAAAGAAAGGTCGGTGAAAAATTCGTGCCGTTTGAATCCCCAGAGCCGACACTGTAGTAGTAAACAGTGGCCGGCGTAAGAGAGGTCAGTGTTATGGCATGGTTTATCGTTCCAGACGTGTCAATGAGACTATCTGTATAGGCCGGTGTGGTTCCATATCGAACGATACTCGACGAGATGACATTTGTCGTCCATTGTAATCGAACCGAATTTGGTTGAATGTTATCCTCAAACAGCATTGACGTGATGATTGGGCCGGGATGTGCAATAATGTCATCGGGGTCTCGAGGTACGATCTCATAGTCGTCTGTGTAGGGTGGACCGGGTGCAGGCGTCCCGGGCTTAAACTGCTTCAAGATACCTATGACATCAAACATGCTTGGCGTCGGCGGGAAAGTATTGGGAATGAAAATCCCCGTCGCCCCTGTTGCGTCACTGATCGTTGAGTTTACCTGATCATAAGTCACCCCATTGATGCGAATGAGGCGTGACTCATTTGGCTCACTGTAATCAGGCTGGAATGTATTGTTAACATCCTGGCAGGTAAGCACCATCGGATCCGGAACGGGACGTCCGCTGGCGTGACGCTCAAGCAACGCGATTTCAGGGGAGATCTCCGTTAATCCACGAAACTGCAAGATTGTGCCGGTCACGGTAATACTATCCCCACGGTTCAGGGGCATCGACAACGTATCGAAACTGAAAATATTGATGCTAGCGGTTTCATCCTGGACGTACACTTCAGTTCGTATCGGGGAAAGGCTCGCCGTAACGATGCCCGTAACAGTAACTTCAGCGCCTACTTGATATGGCGGAGCGGGAACACCCTGTGAGTCATTTACGTGCACTAGTACGCTAGAGACAAGTTCGAGGACGCGCACACGCGGCTGCTGCTGGATGAGGGCCGGAGATCCTGATTGTGTTGCCGTTCTCACCACAAACACGGAACCACCCTTGGTGGATGGACTCGTAAGCTCATTGATCCTTGCAATTCCGGAGTCTGCTGGCGTGATGGCCGCTTGTGTTATGACGATGGTATCTCCATTCACTGCAACAGAGGCGGATTGAAAGCCCGGCCCTGAAACCTCGATATCCTCTGCGAGATGGGACCACAACCATTCAGTGGGTACAAGGATCGATACATAAGCGAGTGTGGAGCTGGAATCCTGCAGGATGGTGAAAATAAGCGAAGGAATGGTCTGGTTGCTGTATACAACAGTCGGCTCCACTGTCGCGCTTCCTGTTCCAAATGCTGGCGGTTGTCCTCTGAGGCTTGTGATCCAGGAAGAATTTGTCGGTGTGTTGCCAGTTCCCAGTGTTTGTGTCGGGGTGTTAAATGTCCAGTTTGTGATCGATGTAAGCTCTGGCAGGGAATCCTCGTTGAAGAAAATCGTATTACCGCTGCTTATGCCACTCGTAAAATGGACTTTAGGCCCCGGGAGACTACCAGAGTTCACCGCACCCCATGAAACGCCGAAGACATGGACGTTTGAGCCGGTTCGAATCTGGAATGCGTCGCTTGGTCCGGCAAACAAAAATGGATTTCCACCAAAGTAAAGAGAATTGTTAGACTTGACGATCAGCAGAAAATCGGATGGATCAAGGTCTTCTACCAATGAGGTGTTTTCTGGTCGAGCCACAACAATGATTGTCCCTGCACGCAAATTGCCCCATAGTACGTTAGAGGTAAAAGCCAATGGGGGCTGCGGATTGCCACTCCCTGTGAAATCGCGGAGATTCCACCCCCGGATATCCAAACTATCTTGAACTACAAGGAGTTCAACCCATTCGTCGTTGCTGCTTGAATTGAAAAGCTCATTGATAATGATCCCCTGGCCAAGAGCTTGTCCTGGCGTCGCAAATGTAAGGAAACTGAGCGATAATAGGATGATGTTGGTGCTTAACCTCATCTACGTTCCGTTCTTTCTTTATCGAATTGCAGACAAAAATGCATTGAATCAACGTCTAAGTAACGAAAAAGATAGGCATTTGAGGAAGGAGAGGCAAGGAGAAGTTTACGTGGATTTGGTGCTGCGAGCAAGCCTCACTGAAGGATGCTGGCCTACAACTCCTTAATCAACTTCACAACCTTCCACAGAAAGTTCACGTCTTTCTTTTTTACGGTCACCGGCTCAAAGTCCGGATTGAGCGGAACGAGATGGATGTAGGACCCTTCCAGTTTGACTCTCTTAAGCGTGTCTTCATCATCAACCCGGACGACGCAGATGTCACCGTTGTGAACCTCCTGCTGCGGACTCACTACTACAATGTCACCGTCTTCAATTCGAGGAGCCATGCTGTTCCCCCTGACTTTGAGCGCAAACGCCTGTGGGTCCTTCACATCGTCGACCGTCACGTAGCTGTCAACATAATCGGGATGGAACATCGTGGTCACTTTGCCGGCCGGCACAGCAGAGACTAATGGAAGATCAACAAGCTTCACCTTCCTGCGCATGGCACTCGCCAGTGGGAAGGCATTGTCTGGCCGTTTTGGCGTGGGATACATCCCTCCCTGACCTGTCAGAAGCCACGTAGGCATGACGTTCGTACTCTTCGCAATCTTGGTGATTGAAATACCGTCTGGGATTTGCTCACCCTTCTCCCAGCGCTGCAGCGTGCGGGTAACGACACCGATCTTCTCGGCAAGTGTTGCCTGATCCACTTCTTTGCTTTCCCGTGCCGCCCGAATTCGCTCGCCAATGGTAGATTTCATTGCACCCCTCAAAGACATATTTGTCTACCTCTTGACTTGACAAGACGACATATATGTCGTAAGTTAATAACAGGAAGATAACGAATTCTAACTTTCCTGTCAAGAGTTTTTTCATTAATTATCATTGTGCCGAGAAGGAGAGCCATGCGCTACATCGTCGGAACCGGAGGTTGGGAACATGAGAACTTCGACAAGTCCCTGTACCCTTATCATAACCTGGATTCGTTGGAAAAGCTCCGATATTACTCAACGTTCTTCGATACAGTCGAGGTTCGCTCGACATTCTGGGATGATTCACTCGATGCCAATGATGCAAGGGGATGGCTTACGGCAGTTTCATCTAACAATAGATTTCTCTTCAACGTGAAGCTTCATTCTTCATTCACGCACAAAAAAGGGATCCAATCGCGCATATCCCGCAGCGTGCGCAGCATCCTTCACGAGTTGCAAAGGAACGATAGGCTAGGAGCTTTGCTCCTACAATTTCCATATTCCTTTACGAATACAAGTGTGAATCGTTTCCATCTTGTTAAGCTCGGTGAAGTCTTTTCAGGTTTTCCAATCCATGTAGAGTTTCGCCACAATTCTTGGCACCAGCCAACTCTAATGAACTTTTTGACAGATAATCTACTCCAACCCGTAAGCGCCGACTATCCACGCATCAAGCAATTGATGCCGTTTGTCACGGGAATCATTGGTGATACTGCTTACCTGCGGCTGCATGGGAGGAACGAGAAGGGTTGGCTGCTCAACGACATCGATGCGAGATATGACTATCTTTATAACACACGCGAAGTGCGAGAACTGGCTCGCCGTCTTGAAGCGTTATCAAAGATATGCAAGCGAGCCATTGTTATCTGTAATAACACGACCAACGGAAAGGCTATTGCTACAGCCTTCCAACTTCGGGCTGCATTATACAAGGAGAAACATCTCTCCATCCCGAAGGCATCTCTTCAGACATTTCCTCATCTGAAGGAAATTGGATTTGCCATAGAGACAGAAAATTCCCTGTTCCCACCAGAGTCCTATCGACAAGCAATGCAGCGGCGAAATCCACAAGTTTTGTTCCGAGCCACAACCTGAAGACTGTCGCCACAGAAGTAAATTCTACCCTGTAAAATATACACTGCATGACAATTTGACCCACTAAAGGAAAACCTTAATCCCCACGAGGCACATTTCACCTGAACCAGAGCAAAAAAGGCTGCAATAAAGCTTTCATCCCTAGCATCATCATCAAAGACTGCGGCACGCCAATTGCGTGAAGTCCGTGGCATATTGGGTCGATGGGCTCAGAAGTCATAGCTGATCAGATTGTAAACTCGAGAAGCTCAAACAGATTCGGGGTATCCTTAGTGAAGAAGACGTCAATCAAAATTAGGCTTGTGGTGCTGTTTTCAGTTTTCATTCTTGTGAATTCTATTTTCATCTTTTCCTATTTTCCTTCCAGGTTGGAAGACCAGGCAATTAAGTCAATCATAGATAGAGCAAATGGCATTGCTCAAATGACAGGATTCAGTGTAAGTTCTGCGCTATACGATAATGATCATATGGCTGTTGATAGAACTCTACAAATGGCAAAGCAAAACCAAGACGTTACGTACATCGTTGTCACGGATAAGATAGATAGTGTTTTCGCCGCATACAATCGAGTTAAAGCCGAGATTGCGAACTACGCTCGAATATCAGAGAATAAGTCAGAGAATAAAGTAATTCAAGATGAAGAGCTGTATCAGACGGCGTTCCCTATCATTCATCAAGGTCGATCTATCGGCAAGATTTATCTGGGGTTGTCGTTGCGGCAGTTGCATGCAGAAACCGCCTGGAGCCGTACCACATTTGCGTTTGTCAGCTTCGTCATTTTTGTGATTGGAGTTGCGGCTGTCTACGGTATCAGTGCAATCGCTACCACTCCGTTGAGGGACATGGTACAAACAGCTGAGCGAATCGCAAGAGGGGATCTGTCACGAAGAGCGCAAGTCACCAGTCAGGATGAAGTAGGGCAGTTAGCAAGATCGTTCAATCAAATGGTGGACAAATTGGATCTGGCACGTCGAGAAACGCAGTACTTAAACAGGAGTTTGGAGAAGAGGGTAAAGGAGCGAACGCACGAACTGCTACAGGAAGTTAATGAACGCAAGCAAGCTGAGGAAAAAATAAGCGAGCAAGCCGCCTTACTCGATATCACCCAGGATGCAATTATCGTACGTGATCTCGATGACACGATTCTCTTCTGGAATAAGGGCGCTGAAAACATGTATGATTGGGAGGCCGATGCTGTTCTGGGTAGGAAAGTCTCTGATATTCTGTATAAGATTGACTCGCCGCAAATCACTGAGGCTTACGACATTCTTGCAAAGAGAGGCGACTGGCGGGGTGAGCTGCAGCAGTTTACCAGAACTCATAAGGAATTCCAGGCCGAAAGCCGCTGGACACTTGTGCGCAATTACGCCGGTCGACCTAAGTCCGTCCTGATGGTCAACACTGACATAACTGAGAAAAAAACGCTTGAGAAACAATTTCTTCGCTCACAACGCATGGAGAGTCTTGGCACTCTCGCGGGGGGCATCGCACACGACCTCAATAACGTCCTTGCGCCAATTCTCTTGGCGGTGCAGATGTTTAGTAAGAAGCTCCACGACGAGCAGAGCAAGCGTATTCTTGAGACCCTTGAGCGAAGCGCCAAGCGCGGGGCAGGCATGGTTAAGCAGGTCTTGACCTTTGCAAGGGGAGTTGAGGGAGAACGCGTAATTCTGCAGCCAAAACATTTCATCAACGAAATGCAAAACATTGTCCACGAGACTTTTCCAAAAACCATTCGTATCCAAACGGATCTTCCTAACGATCTCTGGACGATCTCGGGTGACGCAACACAACTACATCAAGTGTTCTTAAATCTAAGCGTAAACGCAAGGGACGCAATGCCCAACGGCGGTACCTTAACTCTCTCTGCGGCAAATGTACATGTCGACGAACACTTTGCATCTAAGCATTTCAGAGCTAGGGTCGGTCAGTACGTCGTTGTGTCCGTTACCGACACGGGCACCGGCATTTCCCCAGCTGTCATAGATAAAATCTTTGATCCATTTTTTACGACAAAAGAACTCGGTGTCGGAACAGGACTCGGGCTATCCACAGTCCACTCTATTGTAAAAAACCACGATGGGTTTCTGACCGTACACAGCGAGGTTGGGAAGGGAACAGAGTTTAGTGCATATTTCCCTGCTCATGATGTTGACGAACCGGTGGGGACAGAAGACAAGCAGATTAACTTGCCTTCCGGTCACGGAGAATTGATCCTCATTATAGATGATGAGGCTGCAGTATGCGAGATCGCAAAGGAAACTCTTGAATCATACGGCTATCGAGCTCTAACAGCGCATGATGGCTCAGATGCAGTGGCTCTTTTTTCACTTCAGAAGGACGAAATCAGCGTTATCCTCACTGACATATTGATGCCAGTCATGGATGGGCCACAAACCATAAAAGCTATCAGAGATCTCAACCCTCAAGTAAAGATTATTGCATCAAGTGGCTTATCTCCAGCGTTCTCGATTGAAGGGGGTAATGTAGACGGGTATCTACACAAGCCGTACACCGCCGCTGACCTACTTAACGTCATACATAAGGTACTTGCGGAAATGCCACTAGAAGAAACCGCGTAGGATATCTTTCGGTCCGCCGGAGTGCAATGCACGATTCCGCGTTCAGAACAGTCCCTTAACCAACCCGCCATCAACGCTAATTGTGGTGCCATTGACATAGCTTGCTTTTTCAGAAGCGAGAAAGACAATCACGCTAGCCAGTTCAGATGGGCTACCATATCGGCGAACTGGAACATCTCTTGACTGCTCCAGAACAAATCGCTCAACGCTCATGCCTCTCTTTTTTGCACGCGCTTTGCTCAGTTCCTCTTGTCGTGCCGTCATTATATAACCTGGAGCCACATTATTAAACGTTATGCCGTCTTTTGCATATTGGTTGGCAAGTACTTTGGTGAGACCAAGTATGCCGGGTCGAACGGTCGACGAGATAATGAGGTCGTCCACAGGCTGCTTTACAGTGAGAGAAGTGATGTTAATGATCCGTCCCCACTTCCAATCCTGCATGTAAGGCAGCACCTCCCTAATGCAGCGGATTGTGCTCATCAGATTGAGTGTAATCCCCGCCTCCCATGCAGAGTCCTTTAGCTCTGGGAACGTTCCTACTGGCGGTCCCCCAGCATTTGTGACAAGGATGTCGATACGACCAAATTTTCTAACCGCGGTGGTAACAAGCTTTTTAATGTCTCTAGCTTTGGTCAAGTCTGCAACAACGGGAACAACAGAGACTGACTTGCCTCGAACAGAAGCGCGTATTCGCCTCGCTGAAGCTAAAATTCGCTTCCTATCTCGTGAACAAATGACTACTTGTACTCCTTCGCGAGCGAATTCCTCAGCAGTTGCTTTCCCCAATCCCTGGCTTGCTGCACAGATAATCGCCGTTCTTCCCCTAAGTCCAAGATCCATATCAATTCTCCATCATAAAGATCCCGTTGATCAAGTAAACGTTGAAGTGATGAGAAGGTTGATTATGCAAGATGAGAAATAGGGTAGGGGACTCTACAAAGTAACACCTTCCTGCTGCAGAATCTCTCGAATCTTTTGAAGGGCCTCTTCCTCGCTGATAAGCAATCTTGAACCCGAACTCCTTACTGCGATTTCAAGGGGGTCGCGCCGATACTTGAGCCACCTCCAGATGTTGTAACCAAGCCTATCCTGGTCGTGTGGTTCCACGGTTGGAATGTTTGCTACACTCCTGTATGCAATTTTTTCGAGGCTCTTCTCAGAAGCCGGACTGACAGCGGAAGGAGGTTTTGTCGTCATGAGAAGGACTGAATTGATGATGATTTATCGATCGGCAGCTAAATATACTCAATCTGCCGTACAAACAAAACAGGAAGGCAAAGTCTCCCTATCACCCAGAAGAATGGTGCACACA
>JAPUKJ010000282.1 GCA_027295705.1 Ignavibacteria bacterium
GCTGCAGATCTAAACTGGGTCTCAGCTCCCTTCCATAATTCAGCGGAATATTTTTGCGCCCCTGCACTGATTGCGTCCTCCCTCGCTGCCATGACCAAGGGAAATGTCACTTCACCAAACTTACGAGCATCGATGGCTTTCAGAAAATAACTTGCAGCACCTTTCCGCTTCGTTCGAATCGCTTCAAGTTCCCGTCCTTTTTTGTAATACTCATCAGCCTCCGTGTAGTATTCCATCGCTTTTCCAAAACTCGTTGGTCCGTACATGTGGGCCCTCTTCCCACGCGCCTCTGTCATTATCTCATCTGTTTCTCCGAAGAGCTGATTGCGGATGTTGTCCTGGGTAAATGCATTGTGCGAATAAGTCACCATAAATGCAACAAACAGAACGCATCTGTGTATATGTATGGATTGCACATAACCTCCTGTGTCCAAATATTCTGATGATTGATCGCGAACCGCCAGGAATTGAATTGTCCCCCACCGTCGACGGTTCTTGCTGTGCTAAGTACGATAATCGCGGATAGAAAATCAACATGCGAGCCCCACCTGTGCTCTCGCTCGTGACAGGATGCCGGACAAGAACAGATACTATGTTCTAGTCCAATCCAAGAACAGTTTCCGCGAAGCAGGTTGGCAGGTTGGGCAGAAGAAGACGTCATAGCTGTGAACTCCCTCTCTCCTTATCGTCGTGCTACATCTGGGACATGGCTTGCCCAGCCGACCACGGACTTTCATGTGGTCACGGACCTTTACGTGAATCGGTTGTTGCGCCTCTTCCACTTTGCGGATGCCCCAATCCATAACGGAGCGAATTGATGAATACAGTGCTGCGAGCTCTTGATGCGGTAGCTTCCCTACAAAGGTCTTCGGGTGGATTTTTGCGTCAAAAAGTATCTCATCTGCATATGCATTGCCGATGGCGCTGAGAATGGAATGATCGTTGATGAAGACGCGGACTTGCTTTCGGGTATGTTTGCTTGCTATGGTCTTAAACTGTTCCGGCGTAAACTCTGGGGAGAGGATGTCTGTTCCTTGCGCTGAGTACTTTGGAATCAATCCGAAATCTCCGCGGTGTACGAGATAGGCCTTTGCCATCTTCTGTTCGTCGCAGAGGTTGAGCGCTCTCCCGTCATTCAGCGACAATGAGAAGCACAGGTACCCTTGGCTTTTTTCTTTGCCATCTTGAAGTTGGAGCTTTCCCATTACCATCAGATTTATCACAAGGTCAAGCGCTCCCGTGAGCTCGAATCGGATGAAGGGTCCATTGACCGCAACATCCATAATTCTCTTTCCCATCAGTGCCTGCTCATAAGGCTTATTGACTGCAACGCGGAGTACGACGGGTTGCTTCACTCTAACGTTGGTGATGGTCGAATTGGAGATTTTCTTGCGTAGATATTTCTGCAAGTAGAGGAGGTCTGGTAACTCAGGCATGCTCAGAATCCCGAGGGATTATCAATGTCCATCTCGGTTTTCAAGATCATATTTGCATAGATCACTGTTTTTCGTTGTGGGGGAATCTGTATTGCCCAGTCGCCTTTTGAGTTCCGAACAACACTGCCAAAGAGTTTTCGAAGTTTGAGTGAGGTGAATTTCTCCCAGAATATCCAACCAAAGAAGGCAGTGGCATTATCGATGTAGAACGCAGGGGCTCGTTCCCCGGGCTTCACTTCTGCATCTTTTACAAGCATCGCCAAGTATCCTTGCTCCTGCAGGACATCAATGAAGTCCGACGAAACATCTCCAAGCTGCCACCGCAGGTCGTGCTTTGCCCTTTTTACGATTCGTCCTTCAACAATATCCTTGAGGGCTTCGCGGATTTGCTTGCGGGATGGCACCTTCTCACGTCGCTATTCTAAGGAATGCGGGAGCGGCACGCCGAGGGTAATCTCATGAGGAGTGACTGCCGCGCGATATACGGTGATCTCCACACCTGCGCTCTGTGCCTTCAATATAGCCTTTAGATAATCTCGGTCTATTTGTTCAGCTGGCTTGAAGATTTCGCAATCGCCGCGTTGAACGAGAAAGAATGCAACTGCACGATGTCCTTGCCCGGCGATTTCTGTTAGCTCATAGAGGGATTTCTTCGGACTCTCACTGACCGCGTCCGGAAACAACGCTACCCCCTCCTGCACCCATGTAACATTATGGATATTGATGAAGCAATTCTGCTCCATGCTCTGAAGGATGAGGTCAATTTTCCTGGTTTTTCCATATGTGGCCTCGCTTTGCATTTCATAATTACGGAGACTGGAGATCGCCCCATCCATGATGGCTTCCCGAACGATCTTGCGTGCCATTCCAGGGTTCACGCCTACCCACGTTCCGTCTACGTCAATGAGTTCCCAAGTGAGCGGGTGACGTCGGCTTGTATCACCACTGTCAGACAAGAGCACAGTACGACCGGCATCACTGCAGCCAGCCATGCTTCCGAGGCTTGGGGAATGTGCTGTCACTATCGACCCATTGTCAAGTTTAACATCAGCGAGGGACCGCCGGTATCGCTTGATTAAGGTGCCGCTTATTAGAGGGGCCGCGAACTTCATCGAATTGAAGTCTGGTAGGAAACGAATCTCTTCTTATGATGCTGAATATACCTAGCGGGTTCAACAGATGCAAGGAGTCTCAGCTCTGCCTCGTTCGCATGGGTTGAATCTTTCGTGTGACTTGTTATCTTGCACGAACGAATCCCTGAAGGTATCGATCAAAGAGTGATAGATGACATTACACAAAACCATAGGTTTGGTTTCGAGTGACGTTTACCTTGAGCATGTCTCGCCAGGAGGTCATCCAGAACGACCTGAGAGGCTTTGTGCCATCATACGGTATCTTAAAGAGCGTGGGTCGTGGAATCACCTGAAACACATTCCGCCGGTAGCCGCGACGATAGATCATATCCTTGCAGTTCACACCCAGCAACACATTGATCGCGTGCTCAACGTGTGTGAACGTGGCGACGGCTTGTTGGACGAAGGGGACACGTTTGCCGTGCCGAAGTCGTTTCAAGTTGCCCTGCTGGCTTCGGGCGGGGTAATCGATGCGATAGATGCAGTTCTCGGAAAGAAAGTTGACTCCGCATTTTGTGCTGTTCGGCCTCCCGGCCATCATGCCGAGCGGGATAGGGCAATGGGCTTTTGTCTCTTTAACAATGTAGCAATCGGTGCGCGCTACGCGCAACAAGAGCATGACCTCGCCCGGGTTGCCATACTCGATTGGGATGTTCACCATGGCAATGGTACGCAACATATTTTTGACCAGGATCCATCCGTATATTACATCAGTTTGCACCAGTATCCTTTCTATCCCGGTACAGGTGCACGCGAGGAGCGCGGGATTGGTAAGGGAGAAGGTTTTACTTTGAATTTTCCTCTGCCTGCAGGGACCGGAGAAACACGCTATCTTCAAGCGTTTACTGAGGAAATCGTTCCTACTCTTGAAAGTTTCAACCCGGGATTGCTGCTCATTTCTGCCGGTTTCGATGCGCACAAAGATGACCCACTCGGAGGGATGAAACTAACCAAAGATTCGTATGCCAAGATGACCGACCTGGTGAAGGATATCGCTCCTGTTGTATCGGCTCTCGAGGGTGGGTACAACCTGGAGGCGCTGGCAAGATGCACTGATAGCCACCTGAATGCGCTTAGCAGGAAATCATCTAACCGTTTGGACTAGGTTCAAAAAGCCTGGGGGTAGGTTTTGAATCGGGTCAAAGTGAAGATCCAGCCTGCTTGACTTTATCATAGAGTTTTGATTATCTATCGGCAATGGAAAATTGTCTATTTCCGTCGGTGTGACAACAACCTGATCGACCTCTCCTTAGTGGCGACATCCTATTCTGTTTAAACCTGTATGAACAAACCGGATCAACCGTTATACTACGCCGACTATCTCCAACTTGATCGGCTTCTATCTAGCCAAGCCCCAAGGAGCGGCGAGCACGATAAGGCAGCACACGATGAGACTCTGTTCATTGTAGTTCATCAGGTCTACGAGTTGTGGTTCAAGGAGATCCTGCATGAGTTGAATTCAGTAATTGACATGTTTGGCAAGAACTACGTCAACGAGAAAGAAATAGGTATTGCCGTCCTACGTCTGGGTCGAATAACTGAGATTCAAAAATTGCTGATTGACCAGTTAAGGGTGTTGGAGACAATGACCCCGTTAGATTTCCTTGAGTTCCGTGATCTGCTCCACCCTGCTTCCGGCTTTCAGAGTTTTCAATTCCGACTGATCGAGAACAAGTTTGGGATGAACCCTGAACAACGACTCCTGTTCAACAAGGAAGTTTATTATGCACACCTATCTCCATCCCACCAAGATCTCGTCAAACGAACTGAACAAGAGCCATCGTTGTTCAAGGTCGTCGAGAGTTGGCTTGAGCGAACCCCTTTCTTAGAATTTCAGGGATTTAAGTTCTGGACGCATTATCGAAGGGCCGTGGAGGAGATGCTGCACGCTGACCGAGAAAACATCCTGAAGAATCCGATTTCAAGTGATGAAGAGAAAGAACAGCAACTTCGTGAACTCCATGTTAATGAAGAATATTTCATTGCTCTGCTTGAAGAACAAAAGCATAATGAGCTTGTCTCGAAAGGACACAGACGATTGTCGCATAGAGCTACCCAAGCCGCATTATTGATTGAACTGTACCGTGACGAGCCGATTTTGCACATTCCTTTCCGTCTACTTACTGTGCTTACGGATATGGATGAGCAGTTCACTGCCTGGCGATATCGTCATGCACTCATGGTACATCGCATGATCGGGAACAAGATTGGGACTGGCGGCTCGACCGGATATAACTATCTGAAAGCGACCGTTGACAAGTACAAAGTCTTTTCCGATCTGTTCAACCTGTCAACGTTTTTGATACCTCGCTCTAAACTGCCCGACTTACCAGAAGAAGTCAGGAGGAATCTCGGTTTCTACTATTAAAAGTAGCGGGAGTAAGTCGTCAAGTGAAAGGTGATATGGATTCTCAGGTGTGTCGTTCCTTCATGGCTTGATCCGCTTCATGCAAAGAGTACAGAACTACATCAATGGTGAGCTGGTCGGTCCCGTCTCCGGCCAATATTTCGACAACGTGAACCCCGCCATAGGCGAAGTGTATTCGCACGTTCCGGATTCCGATGAGCGAGACGTTGCCGCGGCTGTCGAGGCGGCGAGGAAGGCGTTTCCTGCCTGGTCGGTCACGCCATCGGAGGAACGGTCGAGGTACATGATCCGAATTGCGGAGTTGATTGATCGTGATCGCGATAAGCTAGCACTGGCCGAATCTATAGACAATGGTAAGCCGGTTGCGCTGGCCAGAAGTGTTGATATACCGCGTGCCTCACGCAACTTTCGTTTCTTTGCAACAGCGATCATGCATTTTTCCAGTGAGTCTCATCCAATGGAGGACACCGCGATCAATTACACGCTGAGGAATCCCATTGGGATTGCGGGGTGCATCTCTCCCTGGAACCTTCCGTTGTATCTGTTCACCTGGAAAATTGCTCCAGCGATGGCGGCCGGAAATTGTGTTGTAGGGAAACCGTCTGAATTAACTCCCATGACGGCATATATGCTCTGCGAACTTTGCACTGAGGCTGGACTTCCCCCCGGGGTTTTGAATATTGTTCACGGATATGGCGACAAAGCCGGTGCGGCGATTGCAGCAAACCCTGGAATTCCGGTTATAACATTTACGGGTGGAACAAGGACGGGCGGCGAGATTGCAAAGACGGCAGCTCCTATGTTCAAGAAGCTCTCTCTCGAAATGGGTGGGAAGAATCCCACGATAATTTTTGCAGACTCTATCGCCAAGGAGCGCAATAATGGTGACATGATGGAAACGACGCTTCGGTCTTCGTTTTCTAATCAAGGGGAAATTTGTCTTTGTGGATCGAGGATCTTTGTTGAAAGCCCAGTCTATGAAGAGTTCAAAGAGGAATTTGTGACTCGCACGAGAGCGCTTAGGGTTGGCGACCCGCTTTCTGAAGAAAGCCAGCTAGGAGCTGTTGTCTCCAAATCTCACTTGGAGAAGATCCTCTCGTACATTTCATTGGCGAAACAAGAAGGGGGAAAGATCTTGTGTGGTGGAAGCCAGGCTGATGTAGGTGGTCGATGCAAGAATGGCTGGTTTGTGCGGCCTACTGTTATTGAGGGTTTGCCACACGATTGTCGAACCAACCAGGAGGAGATCTTCGGGCCTGTAGTAACTATCATGCCGTTTGATACGGAGGATGAAGTTTTGTCCTGCGCCGACAGTACGCAGTACGGCTTGGCAGCAATTATATGGACGGAAGATCTTACAAGAGCTCATCGTGTGGCTAACAAAATCCAATCAGGGATAGTTTGGATCAACTGCTGGATGTTGCGCGATTTACGCACACCGTTTGGCGGAATGAAGAATTCTGGTCTGGGGAAGGAAGGCGGCTTGGAGGCTTTACGTTTCTTCACCGAGCCAAAGAACGTTTGTGTGAAGCTGTCGTAGGCAAGTTCACGGTTCATCGGTCTGTACGTACCCGAGACATAGTAAGTTCAGTGACTAATTTGATGTGTTGATGTGAACAAAAAAGATATTATACATTCATCCAAGGCCCCGGAACCAGTTGGGCCGTACCCCCACGCTCGTAGGGTGGGTAACTTGCTCTTTCTGTCTGGTGTGGGACCGAGGGAGCGCGGAAAGAATAAGATCCCGGGTGTGGAGCTGGATGATAGTGGCAACATCGACTCTTATGATATCGAAGCGCAATGTCATTCCGTACTCCGTAACGTCGGGTACATTGTTGAAGCAGCAGGATCAAGTTGGGAAAAGATTGTCGACGTCACGATTTTTTTGACCAATATGAATGATGACTTTGCCGCATTCAACCGGGTTTATGCAGAGTATTTCAAAGACAACCAGCCGTGCAGGACAACGATTGAGATTAATCGGTTGCCTACGCCTATTGCAATAGAACTGAAAGTGATTGCTATGGTCTGAGCTCTATCAGTTTGTAGAATCCATAGGGTCAAAAGGTTTATGGAGTAAACACAGAAGTGGGAAAATTCGAGCGATTTGGAGACATAGTGGCATGGCAGAAAACGCGCGAGCTTATCGGGGAAATATACAAGGTTACTTCAGGTGGTAAGTTTAAAAGGGATTATGGCTTACGAGACCAGATCCGCAGAGCATCCACTTCAATAATGTTGAACGTTGCAGGAGGATTTGCTAGGAGGACGAACAAGGAATTCAGTCGGTTCTTATTCACGGCACACGGTTCGGTTGCCGAGGTTCAGTCTGCACTGTATATTGCTCTCGATCAGAATTATATAAGTGAAGCTCCATTTGGCAAGTTGTATGAGAAGTGAACGGAGATTTCAAGAATGATTTCCGGACTTATCAAATATCTTAGAACTCCAAGACACTAAACACTATCGAAACTCTATAAACTCAAACCTAAACGGAGGTTCACCATGGGAAAGCTAACTCCAATCAACTTCAAAAAATGGATTGAGGAACACCGTGACTTGCTCAAGCCGCCCGTTGGAAACAAGCTAGTGTACGAGGATTCTGAGTTTATCATCATGGTTGTCGGCGGTCCGAACGCTCGCAAGGACTATCATTACGAGGAGGGAGAAGAATTTTTTTATCAGCTAGAGGGAGATATTACGTTGAAAGTTGTTGAGAATGGTGTGCCACGGGATATTCCAATCAGAGAAGGGGAGATATTCTTATTACCACCACATGTGCCTCATTCTCCTCAACGTCCTGCCAACACTGTCGGGTTGGTAATTGAACGGAAACGAGACAAAGAAGAACTGGACGGCTTCCAGTGGTATTGCGAGAAATGCGGGAATAAATTATATGAAGAGTTTGTTCCACTCACTAACATTGTGACTCAGCTGCCCCCGATTTTTGACCGGTTCTACAGTAACGATGAGCACTGTACGTGCAAAAAATGTGGGACGAAGATGCTACGGCCGCCGAAGCTAAACTAACGCCGAAGGGAGAAAGCAAAATTTGGGAATTAGATTGAATGCTTGCATGTGCCACCTCTGAAGATAGACATCCACACACATATCCTGCCTGAGAACTGGCCAAACCTGAAAGAAAAATACAGTTATGGTGGCTTCATCAACCTTGAACATCACAAGCCGGGCTGTGCACGGATGATGATTGATGGAGTACTTTTTCGTGAAGTAGAGCAGAACTTGTGGGACGCAGGGACGCGCATCAGGGAGTGTGATCAACATGGCGTGCATGTGCAGGTGCTCTCCACAGTTCCTGTGATGTTTAGTTACTGGGCGAAGCCAGCAGATGTTCTCGATCTCTCAAAGTTTCTTAATGACCATATTGCAGGTCTAGTTGCGGAATATCCGAAGCGCTTTATCGGCCTTGGCACAATTCCAATGCAGGCACCTGAACTAGCCATCAGGGAACTGGAGCGGTGTGTGAAGGAGTTGGAGCTGGCCGGAATTGAGATCGGCTCGCATGTGAATGATTGGAATCTAGATAATGAACGTCTCTTTCCGATCTTTGAAGCTGCTCAGGAGTTGGGTGCAGCAGTTTTTGTCCACCCGTGGGATATGATCGCCAAAGAGAAGATGCCCAAATACTGGTTGCCTTGGCTGGTTGGGATGCCTGCAGAAGTCTCGCTGGCGATTTGTTCAATGATATTTGGCGGCGTGTTCGAGCGACTGCCAAAGCTCCGTGTGGCTTTTGCGCATGGGGGAGGAGTTTTCCCTGCTACGATTGGGAGGATAGAGCATGGGTTCAATGTCCGTCCTGATCTATGCGCAGTTGATAATCCTGTAAGTCCAAAGAAGTATCTTGGCAGATTTTACCTGGACTCTCTGGTCCATGACGCAACAATGCTGCAATACATAATTGACCTTGTGGGAGAAAAACGGATAGCGCTTGGCTCGGATTACCCTTTTCCTCTCGGCGAAGCGGAGCCAGGTAAGCTCATTGAGTCAATGACTGGATTTGATCAGTCGACTGTAGAACGATTGTACAGCGGTAGCGCACTGGAGTGGCTGGGCATCACGGAATGGACATGAAGCAATTCAAGACCGGGAAGTCATTTGCAAAGGAACTTGATGCAGCAGATCCTCTGCGTGAATACAGGTCAAAATTTCACATCCCGAAAGATGAAACTGGCCAGGAAGTCATTTATTTGTGCGGCAACTCTCTCGGCCTGCAGCCAAAATCCGTGAGAGCGTTCGTTGAGCAGGAACTCAAAGACTGGCAAGCACTTGGAGTCAAAGGACAACTTCACGCCCGGAACCCTTGGGTGCCTTACCACGAACTGCTGACTGAACAGACGGCGAGACTCGTGGGCGCCAAGCCGGTAGAAATCGTTGTAATGAACACCCTCACAGTCAATCTCCATCTCATGATGGTCTCCTTCTACCGCCCGACTCCGCAAAGAAACAAGATCGTCATTGAGTCAAATGCGTTCCCTTCCGATCGATACGCAGTTGAGTCGCAGATCAAATTCAAGGGCTCTGATCCCAACCGTTCGCTCATGGAACTTCAACCTCGCGGTGGCGAAACGACTATTCGTACTGAGGATATTGAGACGTTTCTTGAACGTGAAGGGGACTCGATCGCGCTTGTAATGTTAGGAGGCGTGAATTACTACGCGGGACAGCTTTTTGAGATGGACCGCATTACACGTTCAGCACATGAGAAAGGTTGTGTGGTTGGTTTTGACTTGGCCCACGCAGCCGGCAATGCAGTATTGAGGCTGCATGAATGGGACGTTGATTTCGCCATCTGGTGCTCGTACAAATACCTGAACGGCGGTCCTGGGTGCGTTGCCGGTTGTTTCGTGCATGAGAAGCATGCCATGAATACTGAACTGCCTAGGTTTTCTGGCTGGTGGGGTCATAACAAAGAGACTCGGTTCCTGATGGGGCCGAAATTTGATCCTATCCTTGGTGCCGAGGGCTGGCAATTAAGTAATCCGCCTATTCTGCCTTTGGCTGCTCTGAGAGCTTCCATGGACATATTCGATGAAGTAGGAATGGACATGATCAGAGCGAAAAGTGAACTCCTAACGGGCTACCTTGAATTCCTCCTTGATCAACATCCTAACAAGAGTTTTTGCGTGATCACACCTAAAGACCCAAAGCAACGGGGTGCACAACTTTCCATACGAGTTGAAGGGAAGGGGAAAGTACTATATGATTCAATCACCGCACAGGGTGTTGTTTGCGATTGGCGGGAGCCCGATGTGATTCGAGTTGCCCCCGTTGCTCTCTACAATTCCTTTATGGACGTATTTAGATTTGTCGAAATCTGTGTGTCGAGCTGCTAAGGTCCATGAGAGATAGAATTACCCTCGTTGGTGCTGGGCTAGCAGGATCGTTGCTGTCTGTGTATCTAGCGAAGCGCGGCTTTCAAGTCGATGTGTACGAGCGACGTTCAGACATGAGGAGAGTGCAAATCGTGGCTGGGCGATCCATAAATCTAGCACTCTCCACGCGCGGAATCCATGCACTCAAAGATGTCGGCTTGCACGAGAAGATCATGAAGATCGCCATTCCGATGAAAGGAAGGATGATCCATTCAGTCGACGGGGAGCTCACGTTTCAGCGCTACGGCAAGGATGATACAGAGGTGATCTACGCGACATCGAGGGCCGACCTAAACAAGGAGTTGATGACAGAGGCCGAAGCCTACGGCAATGTCAGAATTCACTTCGGTCAGAGATGTACGGGGATGAATCTAGAAACCGGTGAATTGTTGCTCTGCGATGAGTACACAGGGAAGGAGAAACCCGTTCAAGCTGGTACAGTCATTGGCACGGACGGTTCCGCATCCGTTATTCGATTGGAGATGCAGAAAATTGGCAGGTTTAATTTCTCACAATCCTACCTAGAGTATGGTTACAAGGAGCTTGTAATTCGGTCGGGTCCCAAAAGTGAATTCCTCTTAGAGAGACATGCGCTCCATATTTGGCCTCGCGGAACCTACATGTTGATTGCGCTTCCGAACATCGACGGAAGTTTTACCTGTACGTTCTTTTTTCCATTCGAAGGCCAACCCAGCTTTGAAAGCTTGGACAATAAGAACAAAGTCCATGATTTTTTCCAGCAGCAATTTCCAGATGCAGTTGAATTGATGCCGACTTTGCTCGATGATTACTTTTCAAATCCGATTGGTTCTATGGTAACTATCAGGTGCACTCCGTGGTACGTTACAAACAAGGTGGTGCTGTTAGGCGATGCGGCACATGCGATTGTTCCTTTCTTCGGACAGGGGATGAACTGCGCGTTCGAGGATTGCACTTATCTGGATGAACGCATGGCTAGGCACGGTTCTGATTGGGAGAATGTGTTTCGGGAATATGAAACACTGCGGAAAGTAAACGCTGATGCGATTGCCGATCTTGCACTTGAGAATTTTGTAGAGATGAGAGACCATGTTGCCAATCCCAAATTTCTTTTGAAAAAAGAGGTGGAGCAGGCGCTCCATGCAAGATATCCAAATCGATTTATTCCGAAGTATTCGATGGTTACATTTCACCGCATACCTTATTCGGTTGCGCGCGAAAAGGGAAGAATCCAGGATACAATCCTCGCCCAGTTATGTGAATCAATTGACAACGTAGAGAGTATCGACTGGAAACACGCAGATTCGCTTGTACAAAGTTATGAGCAGTGACGTAAATCGCTTGTTGCATTCTTAGAGTCGGGTTTGTATATTTAGATGCATTACCGTTAGGGGTGTCCCGAGGGAGAAACTCGGGGCTGAGAACACACCCTGCAACCTGATCTGGGCAATACCAGCGTAGGGAAACGGGAGCTAGATTTTGATTCTTGATTTCTTTTCTAGGCCGTTTTTCCATGCTGGAGAAACGGCTTTATTGTTTGATGGAGGAGAGAAATCATGAAATCGTTAGCGTTGATGCTTCTGGCCATATTTGTAATACCTGCAAGCTACTCACAACCGAATGGATCGGTTATTGGCAGGGTTATTGACAACGAATCGATGAAGCCGCTCGAAGGTGCAAACATTGTCGTACAGGGGACAACTCTAGGAG
>JAPUKJ010000283.1 GCA_027295705.1 Ignavibacteria bacterium
TTGATTACCTCTTTGTTGAGCGGAACTGACCTCGGCTTTCTTCCTTTCAACTGGAAATCTACTTGGTTTTCCAGATGGATGAATCCGCGAATCAGGTCGACATTCTCCCAGCGGAGGGCAACAATCTCTCCCCTGCGCATACCGGTTAACACTGCCAAGATGATGATACTCCGCATTTGTTCATTATCCACGACTTGAAGCAGTTTATGGAACTCTGCTTTTGACAGAAAGTGAGGACGCGTCACAGGGACGCGGACGTTTGAGCAAACTACGAATGGGTTGCTGTCCAACATCTTGAATTTTACCGCTCGGTTGAATGCTGCGCGCAGCGTTCTAAATTCTATGTGAACTCTTGTTGGTGAAACCTGGGTCAGTCTTTCCGACTTGTACACATCAACGTGGTACGGTGTGATCTCTCTCAGTAGCCTGTTGCCGATGATCCCAGCAAATCTGCGAAAGGCGTAATCGTACAGCGAACTACTCGATGGGCTAACATCGCCTGGGAGAATCTTTCCGATCAATTGTTTTCTGAAATCCAACACTGTCATTCTTTGCCACGAGACAAACTCCTTTGCCACTTCCTCAAATCGGCGCTTGGCTTCACCAGCGTCCCGAATGAGCATGGACCTCCACACACGCTTGCCGTTCACACAGAACACACCGTACCAGACATTTGACCTAATAAATAGCGATCCCATACCGTTTCTATCTCACCAATGATCTCAATATCTATGTCTTTGTCTGAACCCACCTTGGAACACTCCGCCGGGTTGGGTACAAAACACCACAATTCTTACAGCATGGCGGTTTGCGGACTCTGCGTTTGATGATTCCCAAGTCGCACAACGCATTGAATATCCGTTGCCGATGTGCCTTACCAATCTTATCAAATCGCAGGTGAAGATAGTGAGAAACATCCGCCTTGGATGTATCCGATAGCTCGACAAGAGATTTTGCTGTAATCTTCGCTGTGGCAAGTTTCCTTCCCAAGGGTGTCCCGATGTATCCGTTACCGAGTTGGGAGAAATCCAACTCGCTTCTCGCTCGATTGGCGGCTATCTTTGAATCTAGTTGAGATTTCATTCGCCAACATTCCTGTCACACTGCTTTTTTAAGGCTTCCGACTCACTTTTTGTCTCACCATATCTATCAGGCGTTCACTCATCAAGACCTCTCTGCTCCTCGCTCATCTTTTCGACCCTATTATCGTAACCTATACCTCTCCCTAGCTCTCTGTTTTCTGACCCAATTCCAATACACGCAAGCATCACCCTTGTTCGGCGAGCGTCCAAGGCGTTTCTTAATTGCTCTAATTTTTCCTTTCTTGCGCGAACATATGCTTGTGTATCTTCCTCAGAGCCAGAATCACGCAACCGTCCTTGGCCTTAAACTTCATATCGCGCCTCCGATTTTTCGGCACACAATAGTATTGTAGGATTTTGTCCTCCTTGCCGAAGCCATCCTCGCCCAGAATGTTGATACTGTTGTCGGAGTAGATTATTATGTCAGGGACTGTTTTCAATCGTGGTATTATAGTTATGAGAATACCCCTCTCCCGCTCCTTCTCGCCTTGAACGGATCGTAGCCGATTTCATTTTCCTGCTCATCCATCGATATGGCGGCTTCGGTAGTCCTGTTCTTTCTCACCCAGTTCCAGTACACGAATGCGTCTCCCTTGTTCGGCGACCTGCCGAGACGCTTCTTGATTGCCTCCTTCGATTCGACGATGATCACCTTCCCGTCCACCCTGAACTTTGGCGCGCACAGGTCGGCGAACAACTCCTCATCATCTGGAAGCACGAGGCTGGACTTCTCGCCAAACTGTAGGTCTGTTCTCGCTTGCCACCACATCTGGCTACGCAGGTTCTTGAACTTCTCCTGCATCTGGAGTTCGCCTTCGCTCTGCTCCACCGCGGCGGCTCCGCTCTGGATGTTCACGACCTCACCCGACCCCGCGAGAAGCTCGTTGATTTTGTTCACCGTCCCAGCCCCGACTCCGACACCATCGACGCCCACGTTTTCCGGCGCAATGCCGAAGAGCTTCATCTTCGTGAACACGTCAGCGCCAAGATCAAGATTATTCGGGCACGGGAAGTCTTCTATGTTTTCAAGTTTTGGACCATTGCCTCTTGCCACTGCCGCTTTGTCTCCCGTCTCTGAGTTGGCGACATCGACGCCCAGTGCATTCTGCCCGTATCCAGGCAGAATAGTTTCCCGTCCACGAAACTCATTTCTATCCAATGTACCTTCTTGCCCCGAAGTCCTTTCCATTTCTCTTCTTTTTGAGGCTTCGACACACCATTCCCAACGGATAAGCGCATCAGTCGCTTGCTCTGGAGATATACCTCTTCCCCGGCTACGATAAAGCATGTTATCCTCTGATTTGTACTTGTCGAGTAGATTCGCAAGTCCTTCCTCGGTCTGCGCGCCCGGGACGAAATTGGGGTTTTTGAGGACCACATTGGGATGATCAAAACCGGAGATTCTGACATGCTTGACCCTCCTTCGCTGTGAGAACTTGTGAAGTGCGTCTTGCTGGTGGTCCGGATTGCCAAGGGCGAGAATGAGATTATTAGGAGCGGTTGATGTATTCTCAAAAGCAGTTATTACTGCTTCATGTATTCCCGGTGTTTCTTCGAAGAT
>JAPUKJ010000284.1 GCA_027295705.1 Ignavibacteria bacterium
GGCCGGTCACATCCCCGACAACGATGGCGATTTCGTTTTCACCTTCAAGATAGTCGAAGAAGTCCCCGCTAACGGTGTTGGCAGATACGCATTTTCCGGCAATCTGTAAACCTTCGACTTCTGGTGCAGTTTCCGGCATCAAACTCATCTGGACCCGACGGGCATCGTTGAGTTCGGACACCGCTCAAAGATAAACCATTGAGCAGGTTAACTAATTCCACCTGCAACGGAAATCCCAAGCCACAAGCCGCGATTTGAAAAAATTGTGTGTCTCCTTCTCTGGTCATGTCAAACGGCAACTCAACGACAGGATAGGCAAGCGGAATCTCCCACGCCTGTGCCAGAAGGTCATCATACGATGCGATAATAATTTAGCACACACTAAACATTCAGTCAACTACAAAACGCTTGTATCCTTTTCCGTTGACTTAACACTGGAGAGGCGTATAATGGGATTATTGGAACAACATCAACAAGCAAATGACGGGTTTGGGTTTGCTGAGTCTTTCGCAAATCCCCTGAGCAACTGAACCTTACCGTCGTCGTTGGGCGGCTTCTCAGTGATTGATCCTGTTTTCTGCTGGCAAAAAATTGGAGGAAAAATTATGGTGACTTTAGGCACTGGAGATTTCACCTATGAAGTGTCCGGCAAAGATTGGGGCAACTTGCCCGAAGACTGGACACTCACTACCGTACACTTTTCGTGGCGGGGGGAAAATCGGTGTGGTGAGAGGAACACCCGCACATTCGGCTACAAGGCGCGAGTAGCGAGTAGCGAGTAGCGAGGGACGAGAGGCGAGGAAGAAGAACCGGAACATGTCCTTCACCCTCATCTGTTCTGGCGTCTCATGTCTCTTGTCTCGCGTCTCAAACCCGTGCCACATCTGGCTTTCTGAAACTCGAAAAAAAGTGTACGGTAGCAAAATCTGTTATTAAGACTCGGGGCTGGAAGTTGGGCGGTGACAACCAATCTGGGTTCCATACTTTTACGAACGGATAGTTCGCAAGATGGAGAATCTCCATAACCATTCGACCATAATTAAAATCGGGGTGTACTCGATCCCAAAGGGTCTCGATTTCTTGTTTCAAATCCATTTTTACTGGCTCCAGTTAAGAACTGGCTATAATTGCTCGATAGCTAAAGCTGCTGCACCGTACAAAACGGCGAGTCGCCCGAGGGGTGTCACTTGAATATTAGGTTCGCGTACTCTGAGGTGTTTTACCATTTCATTTCGGAATCCATCTAAAAGTAGGTCTTGTGCCTCAATAGCAACTGTTCCACCAATTGTGATTACGTCGGGATCAAAGGTGTTGGCGATGATGGATAAAACTAATCCGCCGTAATAGATCGCACTTTTTAATACACGTTCTGCCAAAGGAACGCCCTGGCGCGCAGCTTGACACACTAGCTCTGCATCGATGAAATCCTCAAAGTCCTGATAGGTCCAGGTATCGCTGTCTGAAATTCGAGCTTTCTTCGCACGGGCAAGCGTGTACAGTTCCGAATCTAGGTTTTCATTGATAAGCTGTATTTTTCCGTGTTTGGCAATCCCAAGGCCGGAACAATAGATCTCAGCACAACCATAATTACCGCAGTTGCATTTGAGCATGAGTCCATTTGTTACAAGGGGAATATGCCCTATCTCCCCCGCATTGCAATCTTTCCCAAGTAGTAACCTTCCACTCGAATAGATCCCAACTCCGAGGCCACTACCTATATTTACAAATCCTAAATTAAGATTGTCCCTATTCTGACCTTTGCCAACACCGAAATAGACTTCACCGAGAACGGCGGCATGGCAATCACCAATCATCTCACACGGAACTTGGTAGCGTACCTTCAGAGGCTCTACGATAGGCACTTCCTCAAACGGGAGGTTCGTTGGATGTTTTAGAGTCCCAACATCAAGAGGTCCTGTAGAACCTACACCAATTGACGCAATAGATTCAAGCGGGATGTCCTGCCGATTTGCAAGACGTTCTACGACGCGGTGTATCTGATTGATAATACCTTCGGACCCATGAGCTACATCTATTGGCTCTTCGTATTCAGCTAGATCTGTGCCTTTAGTTGGAAAAGGAACCAATCCAACATGAAGATTGGTTGCGCCTATATCAATGCCTAAGAGATGTTGTTTTTTCATTGTTTGTTCAAAATGAAAACCGGCTGTTGTATGCCGCTGCAATGGCGGTACCGTAAACTAATCAAAGTCAGCCAATAGAAGATCTGGTTGGCTTTGAGAATATCGCTCGCTGAGTATACCGTGTGTTGTTTGGCAGATAGCTTCGCCGAGTTTTCCTGACATCGAAGTTCCGGTTAAGATCACACAATCAACCTCATAGAAACGTGAGACCTCTTGAATCGCACGCCCAAGGTATTCGGCCAGTCTTCCAACGACACGAGACGCGATGGTTCTCCTTTCAGTATCGTTGGATGCGAAGCATTCGTCCAGGTATTTTCCGACGTTCCGTGGGAAGTTGCCCAGATCTGCCAACCAAATTTCTTGTAAAAGGCGTGTCATTCCACGAGAAGCCGCGTATTGTTGAAGTACACCACGGGTTGAGGTTGCTTCGTGCGCGAACGCCTTATCCGACATTTCAATGATCAAACGACTAGGTAAACTAACGCCATCGTATCTCCCATCCGCGTTGATGTACGATCCACCAATGCTCGTACCAAAGATGAGCGTGTAGTTTTTTGTAAATCCTTTCTGTCGGGATAGGAAAATTCCGAGTGCTTCACTATCTCCAGTGAGGACTACTGGCACTTTCAGTCGCTTTGAGATTATGTCTCCCATTTGGGCGAGGACTTCATCCTCACCATCTCTGACGAAATGCCTAAGAGAAGCTGCCTGCATCAGCGCCCTTTGCTCGCGTACGTCCCCAAACCATGACAGGCCTATACTTCGTATTGAAGATTTCCTTTGGTTGATGGCTTCGATTATTAAGGACTTTAGCCATTCAAGAAACTCCTCGGCTCGGACATGTTCATCGATGCGTGTTGGCACGGTATCTTGATAGACGGGGAGATCTTGATTATTAAGTATTACTAATTTTGTTGTGGTATTCCCAATATCGATTCCAAATACCGGACCGCTTTGACGGCTCTTTTGCGCCTCTTCTTCCGGTGCTGGGGCAGGTTGAGGCGGCGCATAACCCGGCGGAATCGGTTGGATTATTTCGTTGACGGCGGTGCCAAAATTCTCAAAAATCATCTCGGGCACCTGCCGGTAGTTTGTCATGACTTCATCTTTAATTTGTCTGCACCACCCAGCGGAGATGAAGATCTGCTTTGCGCCGCGCAAAACGCAACGATTGTTGAGGCGTGTGGCGATGTACTTCCTTACAACTGGCTCGTCCTCTGGATTAAGTAACTTAGGGACATAGATCTGATTAATTTGATGCTCGTTTGCCCCTCGATCAAAGATGATTTCCACAACGTCGGTGTCCGTGTCATTGGCTTTGGCGAAACTGTCGAAGACGGTATTCCACACGGCGATATCCGGTTCAGAAGAGAGCTTCTGTAATATCGGATTGCTTGGTATATCAACCTTGGGGCGATTATCAGATTCACGTTGATATGGCTCTTTCTTCTTCGTCTGAAAGGTCATACAAATCCCTCCTCAGCGTTGATATTTCGTTGGGCATGATCTCTGGCCCTGCCAATGCTTTACCTTTTCGGACGTGGCGGATGTACGGAACACGAACAATAATCTCAAATTCCTCGTCGTCATGATGGAAATCTTGAACAAGCTCGGCGTCTTCAAAGTAGTGCCTGAGTGCTTTTTGGCCAGCCGTTTTCAGGCCAGCAAACACAAAGTAGTACGCTTCCGGGTTGATGGGATTACGGAAGCGCGAAACGTATGCGTAGTCGACACTTCTGGTTGCAAAATTGGGATGCCCTCCCTCCGCCCCCTGCTCCCGGTGCTTGAGCGTTTTTGATGGATCGCCGCCCCGCATCAGATAGTAGTCTGGCTTGGCGGGATTCTCCGAGGAAGCACGATTGTTG
>JAPUKJ010000285.1 GCA_027295705.1 Ignavibacteria bacterium
TGTCTGCTTTGGTTATCGCGTGAGGAGAACATATGAGCACGGTAACCCTACCGGTATCTAAAGCAAAAGAGTGCTTTGCCAAGTTAGTCAAAAACTCAGAGGAGCTATTTGACCGATATGTAATCACCAGAAATGGAAAAGAGGCAGCGGTAGTAATGAGCGCAGAAGAATACGCCAGCCTCCTTGAGACGATCGATATCGTGAGCAACAGAAAGGAGGTTAAGGCAATCGCGCACGGAATTGCACAAGCTCGCAGCAAGAAGACCATCCATTTAATCAGTACCTCAATCGCAGACTCAAGCCGCAGAAGCGGAGAGAACATATCCAAATCCGCCCGCACTATTGATGCGAACCAGATTATGGTTGGCTCCGGAAGGCGACAGGCCAATTATCTCATATGTCGTTGGGTGGACACGAGTGCTCAGTACTGACGTGAAGTCCGCCTCAACCCATAGACACCTTCACCCTGTTTCAACTCATCAAGCCCGGTCTCGCACGCTGATAACACGACAAGGTCAGTTCCCCTCAAGTCCAGGGTTGAGACTTCAAGGGTCGTCAGAATGCCATCCTCTCGTTTGCTTCCTCTGCTCCTTTGCCATGAGGTTTGCACCCGCGAGTAATAATCCGGATTGCAGAATATGGATTCTCCCCAAAGAAGGTTTGTCCCTCCCCCTTCGGCTCACAATCACCCTGGATGTAATACCCGTGCGTGGCAACGTGAATTACTCTCTTTCCCCGTGCCAAGGTTTTGACAGCTTCTTCTGTAGCATTCAAGCCAATGTACATTGAAACAGATTCGCCTTCGAATGCATCTGGAAAAAAGGAAGCTATCGTTTGTACCTCTTCCCTGGGTTTGCTCAATCGTGACACAACTATTTCACTCAATCTACCACAGCCACTGCGTACATTCCTTACCGCGTAGGCATCAGTTTCTCTCCTATGAGCATTGGCAATTGGCTGATCCTGGCCAGCAAGCCGAACTTCCACGCTGACTGATTTACCGACCGTTTTTACATCAGTGCACAACGATATTCTGTTCCGCATTCTGGGATACAGGCAACTCGCTATGCATTGTCTCTTCTTTCACCTTCAGGAATATTGACGCAGCTCCCCGATACACTGAACCCTTCGGCGTACGCTAATGAGCTTGACACGCTCGCCGCGACACTCAGCGGAGATCTTTTCGTTAACGAAGGATCATATCAAGTAATTGTACATGAAATACTACCACCCACCGTAGAAGGTCTCACACCAGAGGAATACCGATACCTCTTCGTCGTCTCCGCTTCGCGCTAGCTTTCTTGAATGAAACTACCGCATCCCGGTTTTACTTGAAACTCTACCATCCAAGACATACATTGGAGCACAACTTATCTTCAACCATATCCAAATCAATGGAAGCGTTAAAGTTCTCAATTCTTCTTTGCTCAGCTAGTCTTCTTCTCTCATCCTGCGCACCCGAGCATCCAAAAGACATCGAACGCATCGACAGTCTTCGTGCTCAGGCAGAGGCGCTCATCAAAGAACAATCCCTGATGGCATGGAACAGTTGGGCGTTTGGCACGGAATCAAACCAAGACTCACTTTACAAAGCAAACGCGAACCTCTTTACTCTTGAGAACATCAAACTCGTCCAACGGGCAGAGGACGAAGAGCAGAACGACGTCCAGAAAAAACGTCTGCGGTACTTTCGGCGCTACCTGACTATCGAATACATTGACAAAGAAATCACAGTACTGAAGGACGGGGTGTCTAACATAGAAGCAGCCGCAACAGTGAGATTCGAAGGGAGACAAATCCCATACCGACAAGTTGCCGGACTTCTTGCTAATGAAAAGAAGCAGTCCCACCGGGCAGCACTCTACTCCGCCGTTGATCCTGTGCTGGACACATTGAATATTATCCTAACACAGGTCGAGCAAACCAACCTGAGACTTGCCCGAGACCTTGGTTACACCTCATACAACCACATGATCGGAGAGCTCAAAGAGATACCGTTGGATGAATTCAAGAAAGTTGCGGAACACATATTGGCCGAGACAGAAAGCACGTACACGGTCCTCCTCGACGAGATTGTCGGGAAACAGTTAAGGCTCAACCTTGATAAATTCTACAGATATGACAGAGCTCTTCTCTTACGCAGCCATCAGTTTGATAAGTACTTCCCTTCTTCTACAATGATGGATGTACTTAACGCCACGTATACACAGCTCGGGATTAACCTCAACACACAAAAGAACCTCAAGATCGATGCGGAGGTAAGAGAGAAAAAGAATCCACGCGCTGTGTGCTACGCCGTTGAGGTACCAAATGATGTCCGCGTCAGCATTAAGCCAATCGGAGGGCTTGGTGATTATTCGGCTCTATTCCACGAAATGGGACATGGACAGCATTACGCAAGTACAAAGGAACATGCCTTCGAGTTCAAGTATCTCGGCGAGCCGACGGTCACCGAGTGCTTTGCATTCCTCTCCGAATATTTGCTGGCGAACCAGGCCTGGCTGCGTTTGAATACCTCCATGCCGACACGTGTACTGAAGGAGTTCATAAGGTTCCAGGCGTTTCATCGCCTCTATTTCATCCGCCGCTACTCCGCGAAATTCCTTTATGAACTGCAACTCCACTCCGGTGCCAGTAACCCTCAGGCACTGTATGCTGAACTCCAGAGCAAGGCCATCGGCTGCAAGAAGATCCCATCAGACGAAAAACGCTACTTGACTGATGTCGATGCGCACTATTATTCCGCAGGCTACTTACGGGCGTGGTTCCTCGAAGCGCAGTTGAACGCGAAGCTCACAAAAGACTTTGGAGTAAACTGGTTTGAACATCCACAGGCGGGAGAATATTTGCAATCTCTGTGGGCAAAGGGTGACAGGTTGAACGGCGATGAATTCGTGAAGGTGATTGGTTACGAAAGGATTACTCCGGACGTGCTGCTGGCAGCAATTAACACCATGATCCTCTTTTCTACGAAAAGGGCAGCTTGACCAAGCAAAGGAGAAATATCGGTCACGTTGAGCGAGGCTTCTTAGCCGAATCTTAGAGCGAAGTCAAAGTGTGTTACTAGCAATCCAACATGAACAAAGATCTGGTCGTCAAGAACATAGAAAAAGAATTTGCTCAAGGGGAGCAGGCACACAAAAAGGGAAACGAGGGGATGGTACGCGTGTGTGCGCGGCGAGCTGCCGGAGTAGCCATTGCCTATTGGCTTGAATCTCATCGCCGTGATGGGTGGGGCATTGATACAATGAACCAGTTGAGGAACTTGCAACTCGACGA
>JAPUKJ010000286.1 GCA_027295705.1 Ignavibacteria bacterium
TTGATCATTCTGTTATCTCCTAGCCAGAGGTAGCTCCCATCTTGGAAAACTTTTCAACACGCCGTTCGATCAGCTTTTCTGTCTTTATTTTCAAAAGATGACCTAACTCATCGAGCAACGTCTCCTTGAGTATTCGCGCCATTTCTTCATGGTTGCGGTGGGCACCACCTATCGGCTCGGGAACGATGACATCAATAATCCCTTGCTTCTTCAAATCAGATGCTGTAAGCTGGAGTGCTTCTGCTGCCTGTTCCTTGAAATCCCAGCTGCGCCACAAAATGCTTGAGCACGACTCTGGGGAAATCACTGAGTACCAGGTGCTCTCCAGCATAAGAATCCGATCGCCGATACCGATTCCCAATGCTCCACCCGAAGCGCCCTCCCCAATAATCACAACAATAATCGGTACGCGGAGACGCGACATTTCCAACAGGTTGCGAGCGATTGCTTCCGCCTGTCCTCGCTCTTCAGCCTCAAGTCCCGGGTACGCACCTGGTGTATCGAGCAATGTTATGACAGGCCTCTTGAATTTTTCTGCAAGCTTCATAAGGCGCAGTGCCTTGCGGTATCCTTCAGGGTTCGGCATACCGAAGTTTCGGTAGAGGTTTGACTTTGTGTCTCTCCCTTTCTGGTGGCCGATTATCATAACACTGTACTTATCCAGCCATGCAAAGCCTCCTACAATTGCTTTGTCATCCTTGACGGTCCTATCACCGTGCAATTCAACGAAATCTTTGGTAATCAATCCTATATAGTCAAGAGTATAAGGTCGATCCGGATGGCGAGCAAGTTGCACTTTTTGCCAGCGTGTCAGTCCAGCGTAGATACTCTGCTGCAGTTGGGTTACCTGTTTCTCGATTCTAGAAAGTTCCTTGGCAATATCCGGATTGTCGGCATATCGTCGCAATTCTTCCATCTTTTGCTCTAGCTCGATGATGGGTTTTTCAAAATCCAATATCGCTTGTGCCATGAAAAAGCCCCTTCACTTCTTGAATTGCTGAAGCAATGATTTCACGATTATCTCGAGATCCAAGATGAAAGATTGGTTCTTAGCATAGTAGAGTTTGTATCTGTCAATTTCATCTTGCTCAAGATCAGCATGCGCATTTATCTGAACCAAGCCAGTCAATCCTTGTGGGCCAAGGTAAGAATCTTGGTTATCAACGCTGGAATTCATATCAGTGAACTGAGAATTCTCAGTATCCAAAAGCGGCCGTCCAACGAGGCTCAACTTACCTGACAAGACTTGCGGAAGTAACAGAGTTTTTTCCCCGAAAGGTCCCAGTCGTTTCGTGCGCCCCAGTGTCCTTCGCAACATCACGAATGGATACACACTCATCAGAAACAGCAAAGCAAACACAATATCGAACCCCCGTTTGACCGATCTGTTCACAGACTTGTGGATATTGTATTGGATTTCAACCAGCGGGATATTATCGAGCTGGTCGATCCGAGTCTTGCCAATAATCGCTTCAAGACTTGTTGGGACCAACCTGAAATTCACGCTCCTATCATTGCTACGACCAATGACAGAAAGAATATCGGTATATGACAGACCATCGGTGGAGAATATGACCTCACCGACCCTTCGATCACTGATTACTTTCCCTACGTTGTCGATGCTCCCAACAACTTCGACCCCTCCAATTCTTTCGCCGACTTGTTTCCTGTCCACCGCAATGAAGCCTTGCACATCATAGCCGTCGTCCACGCGGGATCTGAGTTTTCGGAGCACTTCCTGGGCTGAGGGACCAGTCCCAACTATGACAGTGCGGCGGCCAAACAGACTTCTCCTGGCACTGTCAGGAGATCCTGCACGGCCAAACATACGCAACATCAGTCTCCACCCGGGAAGTAATAGGCAGCTAATCAATCCGGAAATGATCACCACAATGCGACTGAAGGCAAAATCCTTCGCGAAGAACACCGTCGCCGAAATAATTACATAGCTTGCGACGACTGCTATTCCCGACCGAGAGACTGAGAATCGATTCGAAGTGTACAAACCTGAAAAATACATTGAGGCCACGACGATCATGGCAGGAACTGTCCACACGATTGGGTATGCGTACGACGGAAAACTGAATACATCACCAAAACGAAAATACTCGCTTATTAATAGCGCACAATCCACAAGGGTGAAGTCTACCAACGCAAGAAGAAGAGGCCGACTAGCTTTTCCAAGAAATGCAACCGACTTTCGAAGCAGTATACCCACAGAAAGGAAGAACCCAACCAGAACTGAACTTGCGAAATGCTTTTCGACAAACAACTGCATTGCTTGATAAAAGAGTTTTATTTCGTCGATCTGGCTTCTTTTCGTGCTTTCTCCTTTGTAATGAATAATCTTTGTGGAATGCACATAATACACTTTCAATCCCATCTTCGAAACTCGATAGCATAAATCCAGATCCTCACCGTACATGAAAAACGCCTCATCCAATCCACCCACTCGTTCGTAGGCTTCACGTGTCATCATCATAAACGATCCACTAACGGCATCAACCTCGTATGTCTCATCAGGACTTAAATATGTCAGGTTGTATCTACCAAAGAGCCTTGACCTTGGCAGGATCGCGCCGAGCCCGAAAATTTTCGTGAAAGCAACCCATGGCGTTGGAAAACTTCTCCGGCACGCGAGTTGAAATGACCCATCAGGGTTAAGAATCTTGCAGCCAGCGAGTCCTACATCATTATTCCTGTCGAAAAAGTTGATCAAGACACGAAATGTATCTTCCTGAACGACAGTATCAGGATTGAGCAGGAGAAAGTATCGACCGCTCGCATGTTTCAATGCTTCATTGTTTGCTCGCGCAAAGCCTACATTCTCCTCGTTTTCAATCAAGCAAACCTCCGGAAATTTCGCCTTTAACATTTCAACACTTCCATCATCGGAAGCATTGTCCACGACAAAGATTTCACCGTGCATTCCTTCCATCGCTCGCTTGGCCGATGTTAAAGCGTTTTCCAGGAATTGCCGGACGTTATAATTTACAATGACGACTGAGAGATCCTTATCCATACTATAACCGGCGCAGGAGGCCGCGAAATCTTAATTTCCACAGCATGAAGGCAGCTTCATATATAATATTCTTTGACATTTTTGAATCCCCTGAACGTCTGTCCAGAAAGACGATCGGGATCTCCAAAAGCTTAAACCCTTTCTTCCATGCCTTGAAACTCATCTCAATTTGGAACGCATAACCATTTGACTTGATTTTGTCAAGATCTATGGCCTCAAGCACCTTGCGGCGGTAGCACTTGAAGCCCCCTGTTGCATCGTGCAATGGCAAACCAGTGATAATTCGTGTGTACACATTTGCCGAATAGCTCAGCAACAGGCGCTGCATAGGCCAATTGAGTACGCGTACACCTTTGATGTAACGTGACCCGAGGACCAGATCACAGTTTTCAATGTTCTTCAGAAAAGTTGGGATCTCCTTGGGATCGTGCGAAAAGTCTGCATCCATCTCAAAGACACAATCGTAGGAATTCTCGATTGCAAACCTGAAGCCGGCCACATACGCAGTTCCAAGTCCCATTTTTGCAGGACGCTCAATCAGGTGGATGTGACCATCGCTGTCCTTCATGTCACGCACCAGTCCTGCAGTGCCATCAGGTGAATTATCATCAACTACCAAAATGTCCAAGTTCGGAGCCTGATTTAACACACATGGCACTAGTTTTGTAATGTTCTGAGCTTCATTATAGGTTGGAATTATGACAAGAACCTTGAGCATTTATTCCTCATGAAGACTGTGTCTCGTCGAGGCGAGGTACGTTAGTGGGTGCATAGAATTCCTTGATTGTATCCGCTATTTGGACTATTTGGCCTTCCGTTAACTCGGTGTGCATGGGAAGCGAGAGCACCTCGCTGCATGCCCGCAGTGTCATGGGGAAATCCCCCATCCTATCCCCCACACTCATAAAAGCTTTCTGCCGATGCAGCGGAATTGGATAGTAAATGGCGTGAGGAATGCCGTTCTCTGTGAGGTACGCCGCCAACGCATCTCTCTTTGGTGCCCGTATGGTGTACTGATGAAAAGTATGCTGACAGGTCGGCGCCACGTACGGAATCGTCACAGGTGAGTCACGTAACAACTCATCATAGCGTGCAGCATATTCCCGACGGGAGGAATTCCATGCATCAAGGTATTTGAGCTTCACATTAAGAATCGCGGCTTGCAGCGTATCAAGTCGGCTATTGACACCTAGAATCTCGTGATGATATTTTTCTTTTGATCCATGAACGGCGATCATTCTGAGTCTTTCCCAAACAGCCGGATCATTTGCGACGATCATTCCCGCGTCACCAAAAGCACCCAGGTTTTTGCTTGGATAGAAACTGATGCATCCCGCATCACCAAGAGTACAGACCTTCTTTCCTTTGTACGTAGCACCCATTGCCTGAGCACCATCTTCAATGACCTTCAGGCTATACTTGCGTGCAATCTCCATAATTGGTTCCATATCCGCCGCTTGACCGTACAAGTGAACCGGAATGATTGCTTTCGTCCTGGGAGTGATGGCTCCTTCAATTCTTTCTGGATCGATGTTGTACGTCTTGGGATCAATATCAACAAAAACGGGTTTTGCACGAATCAGCACAATGGTTTCAGTTGTAGCAACGAAGCTAAACGGCGAGGTAATCACCTCGTCACGCTCGCCGAGCCCGAGCGCCATCATTGCAATCTGCAGTGCATCTGTACCTGAAGCACAGCCAACAGCATACTTCACTCCGAGATAACCAGCAACGTGACACTCAAATTCTCCAGCTTCCTTACCGAGGATGAAATCTCCTGAGTCGATCACATCCTGAACCGCCGCGTCAATCTCTGTTTTGATCTTCTGGTACTGACCTCTAACATCCACCATGTGGAGTTTCATTTGCAATCCGTCGTCGACAGTATAAGAGATGTACAGACTACGTCAGTAACAGCGGCTGTTGGGGCGCAAGAGTACTCAGCGTCCCCACCCCAACAGCATATGATAGAAGGTGCTGAGGATAATCTCGAAATCCATCCTTAGGGATATGTTTTCAATAATTATAGAAGAGATCGTGCTGAAGTTTCCTTATTTGCATCATCTATCGATTCATTGTACTTGTGTTCCGCCTGTGCCCACCCTGTAATGCCAGGGCGAACCATAACCTCCGGGTATAAATGAACTTCTGCCTTTAGTTGCTCAACAAAGAACGGACGATCAGGTCGAGGTCCCACTAGGCTTGTCGGTCGTAGCTATCACTAGAGAACACTTACCTCAACAGGAGGAGTTTCTTAGTACCAACAAAATCACCTGCCTGGAGGCGATAGAAATAGGTCCCACTTGGCAAATCAGCTGCATCCAAATGAGCACCGTACCTGCCCGCGGGCAGTTCGCGGGAGACTAGCGTTGCCACTTCCTTTCCTATGACGTTGTACACCTTCAACGATACATATCCCGCCATGGGCAAAGCAAACTCAATCGTTGTCGAAGGATTGAAAGGATTTGGGTAGTTCTGATCCAAGAAGTAGGCAGTCGGGAATGGTGACTCTTCCACGTCCGTCAGGACATCAACCAGGATGCCGTCGGAATAGTGTACTATACCATCAAGGTCAATCTGCTTCAATCTGTAATACCACACTCC
>JAPUKJ010000287.1 GCA_027295705.1 Ignavibacteria bacterium
ACACCATGTATCGGCTGCCGTCAATTTCGACTGTAGTAAATGGTACAGGGCGATGTGTGTATTCAACGGTCCACCCATCTGGATCTTGACGCAGAACGCTGAATGGAACAGGTCTCCCTGATCTACCGGCTGAATGTGCCACACTCAGGCTGAGAATAAACAAAAATAGCCCACAAAAGCGTGGCAATCTCCCCCTTCTCATCGGTGTCCCCCCCCTTTTTTGGCTTGAAGCAAAACTTGAAAAACAAAAGCGGGATTTCCTATGAGGTATCGGCCCATCAAACGTCTTGGTTCCTGAATGAGTCGATATACCCACTCCATTCCATGGTTTGCCATCCATAGAGGAGCAGGATGTTTGTTTCCCGCGATGTACTCTATCATCGATCCTGACGGCAATATCGCGTTCGCCTCCAGTCTCTCCAGATTGCTTTCGATCCACTCTTCCTGCATCGGCATCCCAAAGCCAACAAAAAGAATATTTGGTTTCGCTTTACAAATCATATCCAACACTTTATCGTTCCCGGCACCATTTTTCTGGTAATATCCATGATGCCACCCCACTATCTGTATACGGCGATGTCTGTCTCTCACATTCTTGACAGCTCGCTCGATTGTGTCTTCAGTGCCGCCGAGAAAGAATACTGTGAATCCTTTATGTTCAACGAGCCTACACAGGTCCCATACCCAATATGTAAGGACGATGCGAGGAGGCAGCTGCACGCCCAGGATTCTCGCCCCAATTCTCACCCCTTCCCCGTCACAATAGACCACGGAAGCTCGGTTAAGGATATCTCTAAATCGCGGATTCCTCCTCGGTACGTTAATTGCGTTAATATTGACATAAGCATAAACGTCTTTTCTATTTTGAGTTATACTCTCCTCAATTCTCCGCTGCACTTCATCCTTATCAATGTTGTCAACGTGAACACCAAGGATGTCGACCTTAGACATTCGCCACCGCCAACTCCGAACGTGTTGCAAATAACGACTTGGCAACAGCTGAAAACACTTCGCCGCTGGAAATCAATCCCATGCAAGGATCCTGTGGACGGATACACTTCCGTTGATCGCACGGAGAGCATTCCACACGCTTGTAGAGGCTTACTCCGTTCTCTCTTCTGGGTGCCGTTAACTCCGGTGGAGCAGGCCCAAAAAGACCTATGACCGGAACTCCCAACGAAGCAGCGAGGTGCAACGGTCCAGAATCATTTCCTACAAAAAGCGATCCCCCGTGTAAAGCTACAGCGCTTTCGAGAATGTCTCGCGAAGCGAAGAAATGAACATGCTCTTGATCTCGAAATTGTCTTCTTGATGAGTCTAGCAAATGAATCTCCTCGTGAGCACACAGAAACACAACATCATGTCCTAGTTTTGTGACTACAAGCCGAGCAAGTATGTTGAACCTCTCCATGCTCCAGGTTCTGTATTCCCAACCTGAGAAGGGATGAATCACCACGTACTTGCAGGATGGAATAACTCCATTCGATCGTAGTCTCGCCCCGACGGCCTCGATGACCTCATTCCGCCATGCGATTCCATTTATCATTCCGGCCACTTGAACACCCAAAGCATGACAAATCTTCAACGGTCGCTTCCCAATATTTTCCCTCTTATAATGAGAATTGGTGTCCAGGGTCACGCCAAATCCCTCCACTGGTGTCATTGAAAGGTAGGGGGTTAGAGAATCTAAATACGTGAGATAGCCCACCTTGAACCTCGCCCCGCTAGCCAGCGTGACCGTTGCATTTCGCCTAGCAGGGCTCATACTGCATGCCAAATCTGGCCTAATGCTCCGTGCTATGTAAACTCCAGCCGCAAAACCCTTTGCAATGAAATGCTCGGGAACACCATGCACTTGAATATCAAGATCAATCGTGTTCAAGAGCGAAACGAACCGATCACTAACCAATACATGGATTTGGGCCTGGGGGAAATGAGATCGGAAGACCCGAAGGGAAGGGATTATCGCCACAACGTCACCAAGCCTTGTGAGCTCAGCTATGAGTATTGATTTCACCTCAGATAGTGGAAGTTCTTTCTTCTCCTTTCTGCTGGACGAAAACCTGAGTAGTGCTATCATTGCTTTCAGCAACACGATGACTCACTAGCCTGTGGACGAACAATATTGACAACAACTTATACAATTCTGTTTACAATTTCAATCAACTAATTTGCTCAATATTGTACAAACAGCCATGTACCTTCTCAACTGAATAACCAAAATACCTAATAGGCTCCACTCTGGCAACTCTCCGACACCCCACTTTTTCTCCATATGTCGATCTTAGTTCCTACGTCAACGCGCGTTCTTTGTCACGGAACATGGTTGCTCTGAGGCAACAAAGAACGAAAGACTTCGTAATACTGCTTGGAAACACGTGAAAGTGAAAACAGTCTCTCGACACGATCAAGTCCTTTTTCCGATAACTGTGATCTTAAGTGTGCGTCTGAGTGAAGTTCTTGGAGTCCCATAGCCAACGCATGCGGATCTTCCTCCTTAAAAACGAGCCCAGCATCAGCAATCACTTTGGGAATCTCGCCTGACGCTGAACCAATGACTGGCACACCACACGCCATCGCCTCTATAAGTATTCTTCCGAACTGTTCTTTCCACATCCTCCCTGCCCGTGAAGGTAAGACGAGAACATCGAGGGCATTCAAGTAAGCCGGAATCTCTGAATGTTGGACCGGACCTCCCCATACGATACGGTCATTGATTCCCAACTCCTTGGCAAGTTCCATCAAGCGGGATTTCGCGGGCCCATCACCCACCAATAGAATCTGATAACCAAATTCGAGCATTTTGGAGGCTTGTAACAAAACATCGATTCCCTTCTCATCGATAAACCTGCCGATATATCCAATAGCGAACTCCTTGAGCCTGAATTTAGCAGTGATAGTTTTGTCTTTGAGCTTCTTAAACACTGACGTATCAACTGCTGCGGGGATTACCGTCGTGTTGTAGAATCCTTTACGAGAAAGAATCTCTTTTGCTGGTTGATTACGTACTATGCAGTGATCTGCAGCTGAAAGAACAGAACGTTCTACCATTGCATGAGTCCAGGCAAGTTTGTAAGGGAATTCCCCGTCCGTGTAATCGATGTTTCTCCATGATTCAAAGATCACCTTGGCATTCTTGCATTTCAGATCTCTAAGGACTACTGCCTGCCAAGCAAGATACCCCTCAGGTTCAGAATTGACGTAGATGACATCAGGATGAAAATCCTCAAGTCGATTCCAAAGGGAAAAATATATTGCCCTGTGTGACCGGCCAGCGAAAATGTTTCTGCTCCCATAAACCTGCAAGTTGCCTTCTTCGCGTTCAAAGTAGAAATTCCCCCACCGCTCTTTCCAGTGTAAGGGAATAACAAGTGCTAATTCAAGACCATCCATACCGTCTAACGCCCGGTACAAACCACGATCGGCAGCAAGGATTGCATTATGATCGACAACAAGGATTTTCATTTTGCCCGAGCTGGTCCAAGGAGTTTGGATACCGCTTGACTTACTTCCTCTTCGGATATCTCATTCATACACTCATGTGTGCCGATCGGACAACGTTCTCCGCCATGTGGTGTACAAGGCCGACACCAGAGAGATTTTCTCTCAACAATTACATGGTTGCCGCCAACAGGACTAAAACCAAATTCCGGAACTGTAGGACCAAATAGTGCCACCACGGGTGTGCCAACGCTGGCGGCAAGGTGCATGGGGGCTGAATCGTTGGTTAGAAGCACTCTGCATCTTTTGAGTAGTTCGGCCGACTGCAGTGGTGTTAGCTTGCCAGAGCTGTCGACAAGCGACTTTGGGCCGAGTTTTCGACCAATACTGGCACAAAGCTCACTGTCCGATCTCCCCCCAATCAAAACTATGACATAACCCTCTTGAACAAACTGCTTAATTGACGCTTCATATTTTCTTGCGGGCCACCGCTTCGTAGCCCACGTGGAGCCTGGAGCAACAGCAATCAACTTTTGTGTTTCAACCTCTATCAAAAGCTGATCAATAACATCAATATCCCTTTTTGAGGGATAAACTTGGGGTTGAAGAAGCTCCTCTCGAAGTGGAATGCCGAGAGGTTCCAGAAGTTGCAGGTGCCGAAGGGTCGCATGATGGTTCGGCACAAGGCGGACTACATCGGTAAACAACGGCGAAATGAAACTTCCTCTCCCACCCAATGCCTTCCAAGTACGGTCAAGAAACACGACAGATCGACCGTGTGGAGACGACCTTAGCTCACGGCGGAACTTCAGCTTGTCCGCAAAAAGCAAAAGCCCGTTACTTTGATCCGTGCCTATCCGGCGTGGGATACGAGCAAGGTAAACCGCCAGCGCGGTGCGCACGGACCCCGGAAGGACTAAAGCAAGAGAATATTTGTTCGACGCAAGACGTCGAGCCGTTTTCAAAATGCCGGACCAGCCCTTGTCTTCACCATTTTTGTCGTAGGTTAAGACGGATGAAACGCAAGGATGACAAATCAAAAGTTTTTCCATCTCCTTTGACACGATGACATCGATCTTCGCCTCAGGATATGCATGTTTGAGGTGCTGAAGCAGCGGAATCGTAAGCACCACATCACCGAGGAAGATCGTCTGAGCAACAAGAAAATGTTTTGGAGGTACGACCATCACCAAGAATTTTGATCAGATGTAAACTCTGGATGATTAACAATTTTGTAAATACGTACAGAAAACGACCAGTCACTTCTAACACCGACTTCAGCGATCTTATACGCACGTCTTCCAACAGCAAACAGGTGTGACTGATAATTATGAACTTTTGTATCAATTTCTAATTCATCGTCATCAACACGAAATCCTCGCGGCATGACAATATGATCTGCTAATGTCAGAGCTTCTTTCATATAGGTATTTGTAAAAAAAGGGGGCTCAATGATGCGAAGTTGCGGCATACTGTGTCGAATCTCCCATGATAATTCCTGATAGCCATCCAGTATGATTGTGGTCGCACCGATTAAATTTGAGGCGACTTCATGAGAGAGCCGTTTATGCGATGTTTCATTTCCCTGCTCGATACCATATTTCCATGAAAAATAGCCCGCATGAAGCATCCCATTCACTACAAATAATATCACAATTATGTTTCCTAAAACTCGTGTCTGAATTCGACTAGTGTTAAGACTGAATAGCCACGCAGATGCAGCAATAGCAAGGAAAGGAAGGCAATAAAGCATGTGCTGAGGTTCTGCTGTCCGAATTGCAACTAGCAGAAATATCATTCCGCAAACAGCCAGATACTTTAGACGGGTATCTTCAACTTTAATCTTACCTGATATCACAACAAACAATCCGCTAACATAGGTAAAAAGCAATACAGGTATATATCTGTAACTGTAAAAAAACTTTCCTACGTGTTCCACAATTCCCTTATCTTGCATGCGATTCCATTGCCATCCTATCTGCACTACGAAACTCTCCCAGTCAGACAAACCGTATAAGATCCATATTCCATAGGGAGCCAAGAAAGACGCCGATGCGACTATGATTGTATTCACCGACAGCGATCCCTTCGCCCAAATGTACATTCCGATCAAGGATGCTAGTACAATTAAGGAACTGAAAGGATGTACTAAACCGGCACAAGCAACGATAACTCCAGATGCTACAAGATTCCGTAGTGATTTGTCAGATTCAAATTTGAGAAAGAAGAAAAATGAAAACAAAATCAAAAATACTGCTAAGGACTCCATGCGTCCTATTTTCGCATACCGAAGAAAAAAAGGATCACAAACAATCAAAAGCGATGCAAGAAAAGCAGCACGTTTTTGTCCCACAAGCTTTAGGGTAAGTGAATAGGTAAGAAAAATAATACCAGCACCGAAAATAATTGAAAAAATACGGTGCTGCTCAAATCCATAGCCGAACAGAGCAAAAAACAAACCTAAAGGAAAAAAATACCCTGGAGGAACCCAGAACACATGTTTGTCCTGTCCCAGCAGCAAACTTGATGACAATGAATTATTCGCCACTAATCGATTCGCAGGATCTCCCAGATGTGCCTCGTCAGGCCAGGGTATTGGATACGTGGTGAGAAAGAAAAGGGAGAAGAAAACAAACCATGCAATTGGAATGAGAACAAGATTATATCGTTGGAGAATATGTTGTATCAAGTGGATTCCGTTTTGCAAAGTTTTCCACATAAAGCTAAAGATTTTCGCTTGGCTTCTTGCACAGATTATTGTCTACACCAATTTCTTAGTTCGCTGAGCAACGTTATATACCACTAAACTTGTATTGTTGATGTGTAGCAAAGGAACGGTCTTGCTAAGCTCGTTCAAATAATCAGTAACATCGTTCCATACCATGTAGTCATGCCAAAGAATAATTCCCTCAGGCGCAAGCATCACAAGCGCGTGCTTAGTATCGTTTTTGATGTATTCGTATGAGTGTGAAGCATCCACGAAAACGATGTCGATTTTTCCCTTCAAGGAAGAATAATCATAGGTTGCTGAGTCAGATTGAATTTGCACTATCTTCTTAGCAGATGGTGCTTCCTTGAAGCGTTCGCCTGGTGAAACCGTTTCGATCATTTCCCGATCCCCACTGTCGAGTCTGAGTCTAGTGACTTTGTTCTGAGAGGGCAAGTCAATTGTGTACACCACACACTCTTCTGGAACATTCAGGGCAAGCTGAAGCGTCGTATTGCCGTCCTGTGTGCCAAACTCGAACACAGTCCTAGGCCTGACACACCTCACAATGGCTGCGAGCACAGCGAGCT
>JAPUKJ010000288.1 GCA_027295705.1 Ignavibacteria bacterium
AAGTACTGGCGCCGCTCTGAGTGTCCGAGAATAACATATTCACAACCTGTCGATTTCAACATCCTCCAAGAGATTTCCCCTGTGTATGCCCCTTCATCATGTTCACACATGTTTTGCGCACCAAGCTTTAGCAGCGATCCCTTCACAAGATTCGAGGCTATTGCAAGCGAAGTAAATGGGGGACAGATTACCACCGTGACGTTCGGCCTCAGAGATCGTACTTGAGCAATGAGCCCATTGATAAGTTCAGCGGTTTCGACTAGATCTTTGTACATTTTCCAGTTGCCCGCAATGACGGATCTTCGCATGGTTGTCAAGTTCTGTACATGATTAATTCTTCAATGATCCAAGCTTTCGCTTCAAAACTTCGTTCACTATTTTGGGATTCCCTTTACCCTGCATTTTTTTCATAGTTTCACCTACAAAGAACCCGAAAACTTTCTCATTGCCCCCCAGATATTTATCCACTTGCGGCTTGTTCGCGCCCAGCACTTCATCCACGGCGAGTTCAATAGTCGAAGAGTCTGATACCTGGACCAAATTCTTGTTCTTCACAATTGTCCTCGGATGCTCATTGGTCTCTAGCATTTCCTCAAACACTTCTTTTGCAATCTTGCCGCTGATAGTCCCATCGATGATTAGCCCAATCATGGCAGCTAGGTTCTTCGGACTTATGGGGAATTCCGGGATGTCCGTCTTCCGCTCTCCCATGACACGCAGAACGTCGGTCATAAGCCAGTTGCTGACAGTCTTCGCGATGTTTTTCGATGGTTGACCCGTGATCCCGGCAAGAGCTGCAAGCGTTTCCTCATAATAAGACGCTACTCTTTTTTCGTTTGTGAGAACCTCAGCATCATATTTCGAAAGACCAAGCTCGGCAATAAACCGATCTCTCCTTGGAGTTGGGAGTTCTGGAAGGCTCGCCCTTACCTTCTCAATCCACGTTTCATCAACAAGCACCGGCACCAGATCGGGGTCAGGGAAATAACGGTAATCATGAGCTTCTTCTTTACTGCGCATAGGGTACGCAACGTTTTGGTTCGCATCCCATAGCAATGTTTCTTGGGCTACTTCCCCCCCATCTTCGATCAATTGAATCTGTCGGTTGATTTCATACTCAAGTGCCCGTTCCACGTTGCGGAATGAATTCATGTTTTTTACTTCGGTTTTTGTTCCGAACTGCTCTTGTCCTTTCCGTCTGACAGAAACATTTGCATCGCAGCGAAGGCTCCCCTCCTCCATGTTACCGTCACATATTCCTAGGTAGGTAACGAGTTGCTTAATCTTGGAAAGAAACTGATACGCCTCCCTCGGTGACCGGATGTCAGGTTCACTAACGATTTCAATGAGGGGAACGCCGCAGCGGTTTACGTCAACAAGTGTATCAACGTCCAGGTCATGGATCGATTTGCCTGCATCCTCTTCCATGTGAATGCGCGTAAGTCCAATCGTTTTTCCTTTGCCGTCATCCGTGTCGATCTCAGCAAATCCGTCGGTACAGATTGGCTTCTCGTATTGGGAGATTTGGTAGCCCTTAGGAAGGTCGGGGTAGAAGTAGTTCTTCCGCGCAAAGATCGATCGTGGGGCGATCTTGCAATTCGTCGCCAGACCAATCTTCAAGACGAACTCAACGAGATTAAGGTTAAGCACCGGAAGTGTCCCTGGCATACCTAAGCACACGGGGCAGACGTTTGTATTCGGTTCACTCCCGAATTTCGTAGAGCAGCCACAGAACGCCTTCGTTTCCGTCAACATTTGTGCGTGAACTTCGAGTCCGATGATTGGCTCGTAGTCTTTGTTCAGTCTCACTTGCCGGCTCTTCTTCTCAATGACCTTTTGATCATTTCAATCTGCCTGAGGTGGTTTACATCATGCCCTGCATATAGCTGTGCCATACGTTCGATTGTCTCCTTGCCACGCTCCTCATGCCTTCCATACCGTTGCCACTTTGTTGGCGCTAAGGATTTCAGCATGGAGAGATGATCTCTGCGCATCGTCGCGAACAGTTCAAGCTTCTTCTTCACATTTGCGTTCTGGTAATTAAGTCCCTTTGCCCACTTCTGCTCGTCCATTGCCTGGAGGAACGAACCTGATTGTGCGACCGCCATGCGGAGCCTGAAAGCCAGAACCACCTCAGCATCACTGAGATGACTTACTAGTTGTGCAATTGACCATTTCCCTTTCGTTGGTGATTTTCGGATCTGTCGGTCACTCAACCCATTCACAAGATTCTTCAGTCGGCGAGGCGTCGCTGCGAGAACCTTCACTGGGTCCTTGCCGATCACATTAGTGAGTATTCTCTTCGAATATACATCTTTGATACCTGTTACGCTCCGCACCTTTTTCATCATTGGACCTCAAAGTTATCAGCTAAGATTGGCTAGTTCCGAATTGCTTGTGTGACCTTTTCCGCTGCCTGCTTGAGATTTGATGCAACCAGAAAATTCATGCCCGAGTTTTTCAATATTTCGGCTGCGAGTTCGGCATTGGTGCCAGCGAGGCGTACAACAACAGGTATGTTCACATGTACCTTCTTCACAGCTTCCACTACACCGGCGGCGACACGATCACATCGAACAATGCCTCCAAATATGTTGATAAGCACGGCCTTCACGTGATGATCAGCGAGAATAATCTTGAAGCCTGCCTCGACCGTCTCTGCACTTGCCCCTCCGCCGACATCAAGGAAATTTGCAGGCTCACCTCCCGCGAGCTTAATGATATCCATCGTGCTCATCGCAAGGCCAGCACCGTTCACCATGCACCCAACATTCCCATCAAGTTTGATGTAGTTCAAGTTTGACTTAGAAGCCTTTACCTCAAGCGGGTCTTCCTCATCGAGATCCCGCAACTGGAGCAGCTCTGGATGTCGAGGGAGCGAGTTGTCATCAAAACTTATTTTTGCATCAAGTGCAACAACGATCCCCTCTGTCGTAATAACCAATGGGTTTATTTCGGCCAGCGAACAGTCCATTTCCTCATATGCTTTGTAAAGCGCGGAGAAGAATTTCACGGCATTCTTAAAGGCATCGCCAGAGAGTCCCAAACCAAATGCGAGCTTTCGGACCTGAAATGGTTGGAATCCGACTGCGGGATCAATTGACTCCTTAAGAATCTTTTCCGGCGTTTCGGCTGCTACTTTCTCGATTTCAATGCCTCCTTCTGTAGATGCCATCATGACATTACGTGATGATGTTCGATCTAGTGTCACACCAACGTACATCTCTCTTGCGATATTGATGCCCTGTTCAATGAGCAAACGCTTTACGATCTTCCCCTCAGGCCCCGTTTGATGCGTCACAAGTGTCATCCCGAGCATTTGAGTGGCGAACTGACGTACTTCTTCCAGGCTTTTGGCAACCTTTACGCCCCCGCCTTTACCCCGACCGCCAGCGTGAATCTGAGCTTTTACGACCCAGACATCCCCCCCAATCTCAGTCGCTCCCTGAACCGCCTCCTCGACGGAGAAAGCTACTTTCCCGGGAGGGACCGCGACCCTAAATTTCTTGAGAATCTCTTTTCCCTGATATTCATGAATTTTCATGATGATTCCTGGTCTGCTCAGTTCTGGACTATGCTTATCGTAGCAGTTACCTCTTCACGTTCTCAGCAATTGATTTTCCCTGAAGGAAGAGCAACAAGTAGTCTCTCCCCCCGGCTTTTGAGTCCGTCCCGCTCATGTTGAAACCGCCAAACGGATGGACTCCCACAAGAGCGCCGGTGCATTTGCGGTTCAAGTAGAGATTGCCAACGAAAAATTCTTGCTCTGCCTTCCTTAGTCGTTTTTTATTCTTAGTATAGACGGCCCCAGTGAGACCAAACTCTGTGTTGTTTGCAATCTGGAGAGCATCATCAAAATCTCTTGCCTTTATCACTGCAAGAACGGGTCCGAAGATTTCCTCCTGGGCGATTGTCGCTCTGGGATACACATCAGCAATAATTGTCGGAGTGACAAAATACCCCGCGTCGCTGCCTTTGACACCGCCAGCCACGATGCGACCTCCTTCCGAAACTGCTTTGTCGATGTTAGACGTGATCTTTTCTTGGGAACTACGATTGATGACGGGTCCCATGTAGTTGCTAGGCTGTGTGGCATTGCCAATGGTAATTGATTCAGCTTTTTTTGCAAGGAGGTCCACAAACTTGTCGTACTCTTTCTCATGGACAATAACACGTGAACACGCCGAGCACTTCTGGCCTTGAAATCCAAACGCTGATACAATCACACCAGCAGCCGCTTCATCAAGATCAACCTCCTCATCGACGATAATTGAATCCTTGCCCCCCATCTCTGCCACAACCCGCTTGAGCCAGATTTGTCCGGGTTGTACTTTTGCTGCAGCTTCGTTGATGTAAACACCAACTTCCTTTGAGCCGGTAAATGCCACAAACCGCGTTTTCGGATGTAGAATTAATGCGTCGCCCACAGCGGACCCAGGACCAGTTACGAAATTGAGGACACCTGGTGGAAGTCCTGCTTCCTTCATAATCTCGGCAAATTTCCAACCGACGAGTGGAGAATCACTTGAAGGCTTTAGGACGACCGTGTTCCCCGTAACGATCGCGGCAGAGGACATACCAGTCAGGAGAGCAAGCGGGAAATTCCACGGCGGGATTACGACCCCAACACCGAGTGGTATATACACTAACTTTCCTTTTTCTCCAGGAACCTTCACTACAGGATGATCCACACCGTATCGCAGCATCTCTCGACCGTAGAATTCTAGAAAATCAATCGACTCCGCAACATCAGCATCCGCCTCAGGCCAGGTCTTGCCGACTTCAAACATTTCAATTGCGTTCAGCTCAAACCTCTTTTTCCGCATGAGCTTGGCAGCCTTAAACAGGTAGTCGGCTCTCTCTTTCGCCGGAACGTTCTTCCACTCCTCAAACTTCGCCACAGCAACATCCATTGCCTTGTTTGCAATGGCTGCATCTCCCTTCTGAAATACTCCAACTACTTCAGTCGATTTAGAAGGATTGTATGAATTGAACTTCTCCGCAGCATAAACTCGCTCACCGCCAATGACGATAGGATATTCCTTGCCGAGTTCGGCCCGCACTTTTGCAATTGCTTTTTCCTGCTTCCTCTTGTTTGTTGACTTTGAGAAGTCAGTGTATGGTTCGTTCTTGAATTTTGGGATTCCCATGATAGCTCCTTGTGACGCGTTTAGTAACAGCCCACCGCGCGCGTCCGACAATCCATTCTTGCTCAGGACGTTGACTTGATTTGATGGTTCAGTTTTGTACTCCTGTCTCCGCCCGTCCTGCATCCCTGATGTGGGGTATATCGCGCTGCAGGGCTTGCGCGACAGCATTATGCAGCGCGGGGCGAACATCCCTAATCCGGTTATCAGCCCGTGTTGGATACACCCGATTGGTAAGGAACACCACAAACAAGTTCCGAACCGGATCAGCCCAGATGGATGTGCCGGTGAAGCCTGTGTGCCCGAACGATAACATCGAGAACAAAGCACCGGCAGATGAACCCTTCGCAGACCTAAAGTCCCACCCAAGACCTCGTCTGGTTGTTGGGCTCGGTCGATGGGTAAACTCCAGAATTGTTTTCTCGTTGAGATAACGGACTCCCCCGTATACTCCACCGTTCATCAGCATCTGCATGAACACTGACAAGTCTGATGCGTTTGAAAACAAACCAGCGTGCCCAGAAACTCCTCCGAGAAGGTCTGCATTTTCATCATGCACGGTGCCATGCACAACGCGTTTCCGTAAGACAGTATCAACTTCCGTCGGAACAATCCGTGACGCAATTGACGCAGGGGGATTAAAGAGGGTGTTCGTCATTCGCAACGGCTCGTAGAACTCCTGGCTTGTAAAGGAGTCTAACGACATTCCAGTTATCTTCTCAACAATTTTGCCAAGAACGATCATACCGAGATCACTGTAAATCGTGCTATCACCCGGGCTTGCAACCAACTCAGTCGCATATACGGAATCGAGGGCCTCCTCAGGAGATTTGCAGAACACATACAGCTTCCGATAGGCAGGAAGTCCACTAGTGTGCGTCAGCAAGTGTCGGATGGTAATGAATGCTTTCTTCCCAACGGCGAAAGAAGGTATGAATTTTGACACAGGGTCGTCAAGTTTCAGTCTCCCGTCGTCATAGAGCTTCATCACTGCCACAGTCGTAGCCATAACCTTTGTCAGGGAAGCTAGATCGAAGAGGGTAGAGTTGTCTATCCTCCGAGAGGATTCCTCGTACGTGGAAGTTCCGAAAGACCTATCGTAGACCAGAATGCCGTCCTTTGCGACAACAACCTGGGCGGCCGGGAAAACTGAATCGCGGATCGCAGAGTTTACAATCACTTCCACTCGCCTTAACTTCTGCGGGTCAAACCCGGCCACTGTGGGATCGTCATGACGAAGAGTACTCTGCCGAATTTCGACTCCAGTGCCAAGCGCAAATTTCCCGGGGATCGATACTGGAAGTCTACCACGAACATCAATCTCGCCAAAGAGGGCCTCCACCGACGCCTCAACCATCACCTCAGCATCCGAATACGCACACATCAACACTCGGGCCTTCGGGAACTCACCCACCAAATACGGGTTGCCAAACGAGATTACGACTGTTGGCTTTCCCAGCCCTCTAACCTTTTCTATGAAGCTAGTCATATTCTCTGGCAGGCCAATCTTACCACTTGCAGAACGGACCTTCACGTACAACGGCATCAGAACAATATCGGCTCTACTAATCTCTGCAAGTACCGAATCGAAATCCAGCTCGTTGCTGCTCGGCGTAAGCCTGTATGTATCTATCCACCCATATCGCTGGCGGAACAGTCTAGTGAAGTAGTGTCCAAATGGTTCGTTCGTGAATCGACTGCTTGGACGATGAACCACAATCACGTTATCGTCTGTATCGCTGATAATGACTGACACAAGCCTCTTGCCGGAAGGAACATGCAAGGGAAGCATATCCGCCTCGTTCCGAACAACTGTGATTGCATTACGCGCAACCTCAGTTGCGAGCCTTCTGTTTTCTTTTGTTCCGACACGCCGACCTATTTGTTCGATATCAACGAATCTTGCTTGATCCAAGTGGAGCCAATACTTCGCCATGAGGATCTTCCTTACCGACTCCTCCAGTCGTACTTTAGTGATCTCCCCGTGTAATACCGCGCGAGCTAGAGCTCGAGCAGCAACCTCCACATCGGCGGGCAGCAAGAGAATATCGGCGCCAGCTTTGAACGCCAAAACCGAAGATTCAGCAATCGAATACCCGCTCCTTAGACCGTGCATTTCCATAGCATCCGTAATGATGATACCCTGGAATCCCAACTCTGATTTCAACAGACTGCTCACGGCAGCAGGAGAGAGAGTAGCAGGCCGACCTGCTGTCGAATCCAGCGCAGGAACCTCAAGATGTGCAATCATGACTGAAATCACCCCGCTCTCAATCGCACGTTTAAAACTTACGAGCTCAACTGTGTCGAGACGGGCACGGTTGAACGGCATTACTGGAAGTGCGAGGTGGGAATCCATTGCTGTATCACCATGGCCGGGGAAATGCTTCGCCGTTGATACCGCTCCTCCATCATTTGTGCCCCTTACAAACGCCCCCACCATTTGGGCAACGAGAAAACGATCCTCTCCAAATGACCGCGTATTAATCACTGGATTATTCGGATTATTATTGATATCAGCAACGGGAGCAAAATTCTGGTGCACACCAATCGCTCGAGCCTCCCTTGCAATAGCTTTCCCCACTCTATAGGCATATTCCTGATTTCGCGTAGCACCGATCGCCATTGCATCGGGAAAATATGTTGCTCTCCTCACGCGCATCGCAACCCCGCGCTCAAAATCCGCGGCCACAAGCAACGGCACTTTGGCAAGTCGCTGCAGTTTGTTGAGCAGTATCGCTCCGGCATAGACATCACCCTGGAACAACGCCAGGCCGCCGATTTGCCTTTCCTGCACCAACCGAGCCAACTCTTCAAATTCATCGCTGTCAGCGCTAATGTAATGACCGAAAGCCCTGGCCATTATGACTTGTCCAACCATCTCCTCCAAAGTCATTGATGCAAGTGTCGTATCAACCCAGGTAGGGAACGGAGGGAAAGAAACAAAGGGGAGCCGAGGATTAGACAGATTTGGAGCATCTGTCTTCTCCACCTTCACAGCAGATGGACCACAGGAAATTGCAATAATCGCAAGAAGGAGTATTAATAAAACTTGTTGGAATGTGTGTTTCAACAGCCGTCAAGACTTTTTGAATTTTTCCAGTGCCATGAGCACTGCCCCATGCGCAGGAGAATGCACGACTGGACGGATATCTACTTGCGGTAGCATCTTGAGAAGCTTGATGTGAAGAACATTCGCGTACACTGTATCATGATCGATCAGGCTGCCACACATCGCTACGAAAACCTTGCGCAGAATTCCTAATTGCATTACTATGACCCGCGCCTGCTCTACGAGATGTGTGGCAGCGCTCTGCAAGATGTTTTGAGAGACGACATCGTGGTCGGCAGCAGCTTCGAGAACAACTGGGGCGAGGGAAGCAACGTCAAAGTTCTCCTGATAGACCGCTCCAATAATTTGTTCACGTGACGACCAATTGTATTTATGGGTGAGAAGTTCCCGCAACTTACCAGAATCCCCGCGACATTCATAGTGTAACATTACTGCCTTGAGTGCCTCGCGACCAATGTAGTAGCCGCTCCCTTCATCTCCGAGAAGCCGTCCCCATCCACCGACGGTAAGAACATCTCCTCGTTGAGTCTTGCCTATAACTATGGAGCCAGTGCCCGCGATGATCGCAACACCAGGTCCGCTACCGAACGCTCCTTCAAGGGCAACGCGGGCATCAGTTTCAATGCTGATTGGTCGTACCTTCAAACCTTCGTTCTCGAAGAGTGTTTCGACTGCTTCCTGAACACGTCTGCGGTTTTCTTCTCTACCAGCCCCGGCGAGACCAAACAGTATAGAGCGCAATTCGTCCGGCCGACAGCGTATGTCTTCGCAACACATGTTGATTAATTGAAACAGGTTTTTCGCAGCAGTGTCAACTCCTACGACATTCGCATTGGCTGCTTCGCCCATGCGACGTGCCAATATATTACCAAGGTCGTCGGAGATCAGACCAATGCTCTTGGTCCCTCCTCCGTCGACACCTAGAACCAGTAGCCTGCGACTCATTGACAAACAGAGGAAATTCTTGGCTTATCCCGCTACAGGGGGCCGTAGACAGAGACTTTGGATTACCTTCCTGTCGGTCCGCGAATCTCAGAGACAATAAGACTTGCGTAGAGCAGAAAGGCCTCTTCTCCCTCTCCTAAGCTTTCTAAGAGGAGGAATCCGCAAAATTCTTGACAATTTAGCCAATCGCGGTATGATAATCAAGGTAGGAACAATTCCGACAATCAGTGATAGATACTCCCTGCGGCTGCGCGCATCGTATTCTTCATGAGCATCGCAATTGTCATTGGTCCGACACCACCAGGGACGGGGGTGATCGCACTCGCAACTTGGGAAGCTGAGGGGAAGTGTACATCACCAACTAGGCGCGAACCATTCTTCGAGGTAGGGTCTGGAGTGCGGTTAATGCCAACATCAATCACCACGCAGCCGGGCTTCAACATTTCCCCCGTAATCACTTCGGCTTTGCCCATCGCTGCCACGACAATATCCGCCTGTTTGGTGAACCGCGCAATGTCAGGTCCGCCTGTATGCACAACTGTTACGACCGCGTTTGCCCCGTCCTTCTTTTGCAGAAGGATGTTGAGAACTGGTTTACCAACAATGTTACTTCGACCAACGACCACCACATGTTTGCCGCCAGGGTCGTTACCGCTGCGTATCAGGAGTTCCTGGACTCCTGCCGGCGTGCACGGACGCAAGCAGTCCTGACCGATTACCAACCTGCCGACATTTACGGGATGGAACCCATCAACGTCCTTCCTGTAATCGATTGCCTCAATGACTTTGTTCTCATCGATATGCTTCGGAAGCGGGAGTTGAACAAGTATTCCGTGAATCTTCACATCACAGTTGAACTTCTCGATAAGATCCAGTAAAGCTTGTTGAGAAATCCCCGGATGAAGTTTCTCGGTAACCGAGTAGAACCCCATCTCGTCGCATGCCTTCCCCTTTGACCGGACGTACACTTGCGATGCTGGATTCTCACCAACAAGGATAAACGCAAGTCCTGGTGTAATATCGCGTTCTCTCCTTAGGCGCTCGGTATCTTGCTTGACTTCCAACCTAATCTGTTCGGCGATCTGCCTGCCGTCGATGATTGTTGCTGTCATGAACAATGAGTCAATGATCCGCTGCTAACCAAACGCGGGGAACACAATACTCTCCATCTTCAAGGCACGCCCTGTGTCCACATCAGCTTCGACGTAGACTGCACAAAGACGCACATCATGTGATGCAACCTCATACTTATGCGGGGTTCCTGTTACCAACCTCTTGATTGCCTGTTCTTTCTTCATTCCCAGCACAGAGTCATACGGGCCCGTCATGCCAACATCGGTCTGGAATGCTGTACCGCGAGGGAGT
>JAPUKJ010000289.1 GCA_027295705.1 Ignavibacteria bacterium
CGGATTGATGTTGTATCATTCCTCATGACGGCTCGCTTTTTTCAGGAAATCTTTCTCTGAGAGTACGAATAGTTGCGGGTCTTGGCTTGGATATGCCGCATGAGTATCGTCAACTTAAGCCAAATTGGGCTCTGTCTACGCGTGGAGCCGGTAACCTGTCCCTGACAAATCAAGGGATTATAGCACGGAGAATGGTCAGGTCGGTGTTCAATGTTCGTTAGGTTTCCAATACCCATCAAAGCTCTTTGGAAAATTGCTTTCAAAGGGCTTTTCTCTTTGGATGCAGAATGTAAGGTGTTCAAGCAGGGCTCGAACTAAGCGTTCTCGGCTTGCTGGATAGATTTGGCGATGGCTTGGCTGGCACGGGTGCTGAGGAATCGTTGCTGGTCGTATCCCAACACGATTTCCCACGCTGAGTCTTCATAGCGGTTGATGAGTGGAAGTGCAACCTCATTCAGCATCCACTGTCCGTGCCGGAGGTCTTCTTTGATGTGCACGTCCCAGTAGCCGATGGCTTTTTCACTGAAGCCAAGACGTTCTCCCGCGGTTTTGTAATTCTGGAATGCGGCAGGGACTGAGATTTCGAAGTAGAGAAGGCTCCCGATATACCGCAAGAAATTCCTTTTGCGCTCACAAAGGGTAAAGCTGTGATTGATGTTGGCGAGTACTTCCCACGGAATGGTTTCAAAGTACGCTTCTGGCGTGGTGTTCATGCCAAATTCTGTCAGCATTGCAGAAAAAAATGATGAATGTTTTCTCGCCAATCTCCCTCCTCCGTACTCCTCAAGTAGGATTTTGGTGAGCATGGCTTGAACTTCGTTACCAACGCCGCCAATAACCCGTGACAATTGGCTGGCTTCCACCAATCCATCCAGAGAGGCGATTGCCAGCAATCGACGGTAACCGATCTGCGACATGTCGTTGCGAAAGAAGAGGCCCGTCTGCGAGGGTTCAGGATCAAGATCTTCAGCTGTGCGTTCACGGAGCGCGGTCTTGATGTCTAAGTTTTTCAAGGAAGGAATATCAATGTTCCGGGCCTCCCAGTCCTGCCAGGCAGTATCAATCTTCGTCCGTACGGAAAAGAGAAACGCTGAATTCTCATTGGCGTAATTCTCAAGATCGTCATACCAGAACAGTTTTAATCGGTTAATTCGATACAAAATCCTTTGAAGAAAGAGCTGGGTGTTGGGAGAAGGGGATGGGTCCTGGTAGGCTTCCAATATGGCCGAACTCAGAACATGCTCGAACGGTTCCAGACACGCGGGTTCGTTGGACACATATTGATCGAGATCATCATGCTGAAGGAGTTGCGTGAACGTCTCTTCGGCTTCACGTAAATCGATGTCAGTATGGGTCTGGAAGTAAGAAATATTCATAAGGGGACAATATGAAATGGATGTATATAGGGGAATTAGAACTGCATTCTAGCAAGCATCTTGAAAGGTGATCAAACCCTGAACGATATCCAACGTGTAGGAAGGAGATTTATGCCATTTGACTATCACAATTTACGAGCAGGAGCCGCCGTAGCATCGTCTGATGAGCAATTCGCTCAAGCCGTGCTTGAAGGACTTTCAAAAGAACCGAAGCGTCTGCCATCGTGGTTGATATTTGATGATCGCGGCAGCGAAATTTTCACCGAGATTACCCAACTTGGAGAGTATCATCCAGCTCGATGTGAGTTTGAGATATTTCAGACGCACAAACAAGTGATCACCGATATGCTTGCAAAGCAGGCGTTCCGGGCCATTGAGTTGGGGGCGGGGGATGGGGGGAAAACACAAATTCTTCTTGAGCACTTCATCCAGAATCAGCTGGCATTCGACTATGTTCCAATCGATATCTCCGAGGGCGCTATCAAGAATCTTGTAGCCGTTCTGGAGTCGAGATTTTCACAGAGTACCATGTCGGTCACAGGATTGGCCGCAGATTATTTTGATGGGCTCAGGGAGATTCGCGCGCATTCCAATCTGCGAAACCTCGTTCTTTTTCTGGGTTCTACCATCGGAAACATGGAGCTATCCGCAGCCGAGCAGTTTGTTCGTAAATTGCGTGAGTTGTTGAATGAAGGGGACTACGTCATGATCGGGTTTGATCTCATGAAACATCCAAAGACGCTGTATTCCGCATACAATGATTCATCAGGGGTGTTCGAAAGATTCAACCTCCACCTACTTGATATCCTGAATCGAAAGCTGGGGGCGAATTTTGAAAAAGATCATTATGTCCAACAGGGGCACTATAATCCGAGTACACATGCAGTCGAGAGCCACATTTACAGTACCCGAGAGCAGGTTGTGTTTATTGATGCATTGGGGAGGGAGTTTTCCTTCGGTGCGTGGGAGCCGATGCAAACCGAGCACTCCTACAAGTACACCCAAACAGAAATTGAATTGTTGGCTGAGAAGAGTGGGTATCGGATCGTGAAACACCTCTTTGATACACACCATAACTTCGTGGATTCGATCTGGGAGGTGATAAAATAGTGAGGCCAGGTTTGCTCTCCTCACCGACGGTAAACATTGCCAAAGGTTTGGATTTAGTTTAGCCAGCAGTTCCAGGTCTGGATTTAGTGGCTTTCCTTGACGAGGTTCTTATTCCATTCCGGTACCTCAATAGTCAGATCTTGTTCGCCATTAGGGACGCATTGGCAGGCCAGTCTGGATTGCAGGCTTAGTCCAGGCGCTTCATCTAACTGATCATTTTCATCATCTGTCGGTTCGTTACAGGTCTCGAGACCTTCTTTGACGATAATATGACAAGTCGAGCAGGCGCAGACGCCTCCGCAGGCATGTTCCACATCAATGCCATTTCCTAAGGCTATATCCAAAATGCTCCCAACTAATCCTGTATCTCCAAACGGTAGTTTGGTAGGGTCGACCTGTATTTCAATGGGTGCTTCCGGAGTGATAAAGGTCACCTTGAACGTTTTCTCTGCAACAGCTGTGGCACTTTTTTCAATATATGGATTACTGCCTCCCATTATTTTCTCCTTTTAAAACAGTGTGTTACGATTGCATATTCTAACAAATATCGTTGAAGTTGACGCTTGATTGTCATAGCATAATAATCCGACTAATTAGATCTCCGACCATTTTAGTCTTGACTGGCCTTAGAGGTCAATGATACATTAACCCCGATCA
>JAPUKJ010000029.1 GCA_027295705.1 Ignavibacteria bacterium
TGGATTTGGCTCAGATGCAGATCACGTGAAAACGACTCACGATATCGACCGGATGGTGAAAGCGGGGTTCACGATGTTTACAATTGACTCAGGTGACCATGTAGTAAACGAAGCTGAAGCGCTTCCATTAAGCGAGATGACGAGTCGTGCACAAATGATACCCTGGGAACTTTTTAATGATACATTTGACGAATTTATGCTAAGGTATGCAGGCAACAGGATTTCCGTTGCTGATGATTTCAGTATTCAAGCAAAGGAAGAGGAAGTCTTACGGGCTTTGGTGAAATACGGGGCGGTGGTGGCGCATATTGTTAAAATCGACCGACATTTGAAAGTCCATTATCCTGATTATCCTTATGAACTCGAGATTTCAGTAGATGAAACCGATTCTCCCACCTCTCCGCTTGAGCATTTTGTGGTTGGTAACGAGCTTAGGAGGCTCGGCATTCAGGTAACCAGCCTTGCGCCTCGATTCGTCGCTGAGTTCGAAAAAGGGATTGATTACAAAGGAGACCTTGAGGTATTTAGGAAGGAGTTTATCAAACACCTGAAGATTGCCGAACGCCTTGGACCGTACAAGATCAGCATACATTCGGCCAGTGACAAATTCAGCATTTATGACGTGATCGGGTCTCTCCACCAAGGCTATGTACACGTGAAGACAGCAGGTACCAGCTACCTTGAAGCCCTGCGGACCATTGCTGTTGTAGATTCCGATCTGTTACGGGAAATTCTTGAGTTCGCACGTAACCAGTATGAGACTGAGAAACTGACATATCATGTTTCGGCTGACCTAAACAAAGTGCCTTCTCCCAAGCATTGTTCGTCTGAAGAATTACAAGAACTGTTCGAGCATGACGATGCACGCCAAGTTTTGCATGTAACGTTCGGGAAAGTATTGACGTCCAGAGATCAAAATGGCGAGTTTGTAATCAGGGAAAAAATACTCAGGTGTTTGAGTGAGAATGAAGAGACACACTATGAATTTCTCGTGCGGCGTTTTCGGCGTCACGTTGAAGCGTTTGGAGAACGATCCTTGGTGATCTAGGAAAGAAAGATCTGAAATGCCATACGTTGATGAGCTGTTCAGTCTCAGAGGAAAAGTTGCGGTAGTTGTGGGAGGGAGCGGTCTGTTAGGCGGTAGGATTGCATGTGCGTTGGCAAGGGTAGGAGCCAAGGTTGCCGTTGTATTCAATCGAAATAGGGAAGCTGCAGATAATCGAGTCAAGGAGATTGAAGGGCATGGTGGTGAGGCTATGAAAGCTCAGGCCAATGTCCTGAACAAATTAGAAATTCAGAAAGTCAGAGATCAAATTTGCTCCCGATGGGATAAAGTCCATATCCTGGTCAATGCACCAGGCGTAAACTCTACAACTCCAGTGCTGGAAATTACAGAAGAGGAATGGCATGCGATACTAAATACGAACCTGAAGGGAATCTTCCTGTGTTGCCAGGTTTTTGGGGAACTGATGATAAAGCAGAAAGAAAGAGGAAGCATAATTAACGTATCCTCGGTTTCCTCAGAAGTTCCGTTATCCAAAGTGTTTACCTATTCGATCTCAAAATCTGGAGTAAACAGCTTAACCCGTTCACTCGCGAGGGACTGGGCATCGTCAAAGATTCGCGTGAACGCTATTATCCCCGGGTTTTTTCCTGCTGAACAAAACAGAACGATTCTCACTGACGAACGGAAGAAGTCGATTCTCGACCACACTCCAATGGGCAGGTACGGTGAGCCAGAAGAGCTTGCGGGAGTTGTGGTCTGGTTAGCTTCTGAACGAGCTTCCTCATTTGTCACGGCGGCCATTATTCCAGTTGACGGTGGCTTTACTGGCATGACGATATGAAGTATTGGCAAGACGCTCCAGTCAGGAGGTCTGACGAGCGCAGTCTTGTCGGGGGGGGCTCCAGATTTAGGGACAGGCAAACAAAGGAAAGGAAATGATTATGGTCGGGAGAGGTTCTCAGGCTGAATCACTGAGCGAGCCCCAAGTGTTTGAGTTGTGTGCTAGTGCGTTTGATCGTAGGAGCCTCAATGGCAAACGTATTCTAGTTATTGTACCCGATAACACCCGCACTGCACCAATTGACGTGATGTTCCGCGTGGTGTACAAGTTACTATCGGAACGCTCGCAACAATTGGATTTCCTCATTGCATTGGGAACACATCCGCCGTTGAGTGAGGCAGACATAAACCAGCGGGTAGGTGTTACTAGGGAGGAGCGCACAATGAAGTACCCAAAGGCACGCATTTTCAATCACGAATGGAAAAATCCAAATCAGCTCCGACATATCGGTAGCATATCTGAAAATGATGTCGATGAAATTTCGAATGGTTTGATGCGTCAGAAAGTCGACATAACCGTTAATAAGATGATCTTCAATTATGATTTGCTGATGATCATCGGACCCACATTCCCTCATGAAGTTGTGGGATTTTCCGGCGGTAATAAGTATCTCTTTCCCGGTATAGCGGGGAAGGAGATTATTGATATGTTTCACTGGTTCGGTGCTCTGATCACCAGCCCGGTAATGATTGGGACGAAACATACACCGGTTAGAAAGGTGATCGATATGGCAGCTCGGTTGGTGCCAATCGAGCGGATGTGTTTGAGTCTGGTCATACGCGACTCCGACCTTGCGGGTCTTTTCATAGGCACGCCGGAAGAAGCCTGGAATGCAGCAGTAGACTTATCCCAAAAAGTTCATATTGTCTACAAAGATCGTCCGTTCGAAAAAGTTCTTTCTTGTGCACCGAGTATGTATGGTGACTTGTGGGTCGGGGGTAAGTGTGTGTACAAATTGGAGCCCTTGGTGGCCGATGGTGGTGAGTTAATTATGTATGCGCCGCATATAAGGGAAGTGTCGGTTACACACGGAGATATTATTGAGAGAATTGGCTATCACGTTCGAGACTATTTCGTCAAGCAGATGAGCGAGTTCAGTCGTGTCCCCCGTGGGGTAATGGCTCACTCAACGCATGTGAAGGGTATTGGAGCCTTTGAAGATGGCGTTGAGCAGCCTCGAATTAATGTTGTTCTCGCTACTAAGATCAAGGAGGAGAAATGTCGGGAAATCAATCTGGGTTATAGGGATCCTGAATCGATCGACACCGAGGAATGGAAAGACCGCGAACACGAAGGCATTCTATGTGTCCCCAAAGCAGGGGAAACACTCTACCGATTGAAGGACGATCCTTTCAAAATGCTGACAACTACAAATTAGCACCAGACTCTTTGGTTTGTCTTGCATTCTTAGGATGAGATGCCATGGTAATCATACTAATGGGTGTTTCAGGTTCCGGCAAAACAACGATTGGGCAACTCCTCGCCAAGGATCTCGGATGGCGTTTCTACGATGGAGATGATTTTCATCCTCATGCTAATATCGAGAAGATGAAACAGGGGATTCCTCTAGGAGACGACGATCGTGATAAGTGGCTCGGTGCGCTTCAGCGACAGATCCAGAATATCAATGCCAAGGCTAAGTCCGCCGTGATTGCTTGTTCTGCACTAAAGCAATCATATCGCGACCGACTCGTTTTGAATCAAGGCCTTGTGCGTCTCGTCTACTTAAGAGGCAGTTATCGGCTCATTGGAAAGCGGCTCCAGGACCGCCGGAATCACTTTTTTGACCCGAAGTTACTAACAAATCAGTTTGACACGTTGGAAGAACCACAAGATATAGTTACAGTCGACGTAACTCGGGAGCCTGTGGACATTGTCAGCCTGATCAAGTGTGAGTTGAGGTTTTGATTATGAGATATGGAGGAAGGTTCTTTCAATCGTAAATGAATGTGCTTAACAGGAGCTATAGGGGTGAATAGAAAGTCGCAGGTTCTCTGTCTCCTCCTGGGTCTGCTATCCCTCGTTTTCTTGAGTTGTGAAGGGGGGAAGGATGGCAGGCTAAGAGAGAAGACTGAGTCAACGGGACCCGTGCGCGGTGGAACCCTTAATGTAGCACTTTGGGTGTCTTTTCCCACTCTCGATTGGCAATCGACTGTTGGGCATCCTCTTCCTCAAGTGATGTTGCAAGTTTATGAAGGGCTGTTCGGACTAGGTAAAGATTTCGATCCAGAGCCAGAGCTCACAGAATCGTGGGCAGTGAGCAAGGATAAGATGACCTGGACGTTTGGCCTTCGCAAGGGGGTTCTGTTTCACAATGGAAAGGAAATGACGGCGGAAGATGTAAAGGCCTCTCTTGAGCGGTGGAAGCGGGTGAGTCCTCGGGGAGTTACGCTCAAAGAACTTCGGGAGATTGAGATCGTCAGCAAAGACACTGTTCGCTTTTATTTTGACAAACCAGTTGGAAGATTCCTCAAGCTTATTCTTGCAGCAGACGAGAGTAAGGCGGTGATCATGCCTAAAGAGATTGCTGAGGCTTCACCGCAGGGAGGAGCGCTGAATGAAATCGTCGGGACAGGACCGTATCAATTTGATGAATATCGTACGGAGGAGTACTTAAGACTCAAGCGTTTTGAAAAGTATGTTCCTAGAACAGATCCTCCAAATTATCAGACAGGAAAAAAGGTTGCCTACCTCGATGATATCATTTTCTGGATTGTTCCTGAAGCCTTTACTAGAGTAGCAGGGCTTGAGAGAGAGGAGTATGACGTTGTTACACGTCTTCCTGACTCAGAATTTGAGCGACTACGGAGCGCTGAAGGTGTTGAACCGCTTGTCACTGTTCCGGCACTGCTTGACTATCTTATTTTTAATCATAAGAAAGGAGACTTTGCAGACATCAATATGCGAAGAGCGGTTCAAAGTCTAGTAAATGTGGAAGAAGTGGATCGAAGCATGGTGGCCAGCAAAGAATTCTGGACTTTGAACCCAAGCATCTATCCGCCCGAGAGCGCATATAACACCGACGAGGCATCAGAATACTACAACCAGGGTAATATAGAAAAAGGAAAAGAATTCCTGAAGAAAGCTGGCTACAGGGGAGAAAAAGTCAAGTTCTTGGTACTTCGCGAAGAACCTGAGATCTATAGGGCATCTATCACTGTTGCCGAACAGATGAAAGCTGCAGGGATCAAGGTCGATCTTATGTTTTACGATCTTGCAACGTGGGTAGCGAAGAGGGCAGATCCTTACGAAATGGACATGTTTATCACCAAAGGGTACTGGCTTGATCCTTCACTATTTCATGCTGAATTCGGAGGGAGGTTTCCGGGGTGGTTTACTAGCCCGGAGACAGAGGAGGTATTTACGGAACTTGCTTCAGAGACAGATTTTGAGAAACGATATCAGCTTGGTAAGAAACTCCAACGGCTCTTCTATGAAAAAGTAGCCTTCGTGAACGTGGGGTATCACTATGGGCTCAAAGCGAAGCGGACCTCAGTCAAGGATCCAGAGGGGAATATTTCTCGTGGCAATCTCACCCTTCACAATGTTTGGCTTGACCGATGATCACCATCTTTGAGCCGTTCTATTTCGTCTGATCTGTCGTACGCATATCTTCTACTTCTCGTAAGCTCGTGATATTGTCCGTTGAGGCAAATAGATGTGGATGTATGTGGTAAAGAGGGTAATGGCATTCATTCCGACCGTGTTCATAGTGGTAACGGTTATTTTCTTCCTAACCCGTGTTGTGCCGGGTGACCCTGCCTGGGTGTTAGTTGGTCATCAGCTTGCGACTGAAGAGAAAGTAGCGGAGGTCCGTAGGGAGCTTGGACTTGACAAGCCAATACTTACTCAATACTTGATCTGGCTTCCCAGAGCCATTCAGGGGGATTTTGGATCCTCGATATTCTTTAAGCAACCTGTAATCCAGGTAATCTCTGAAAGATTCCCCGTGACGTTAAGTCTTGCCGGGCTATCTCTTCTGGTGACCATTGTAGTTGGTGTTCCACTCGGCATCATTTCTGCATGGAAGCACAACACAAAGGTCGATCATTTCAGCACAATCTTTTCAGTGCTTGGAATTTCGATGCCGTCATTCTGGCTGGGATTTCTACTTGTGATGGTGTTTTCAGTTAATTTTGGATGGTTTCCAACTTCCGGCTATCGACCCCTTTCGCTCGGCTTTGTTCCGTGGATAAGCCATCTAGTTCTGCCTGTCATTTCCCTGAGCATGGCAGAAATGGCGTTGCTCACAAGGATGACCAGATCGAGCATGTTGGAAGTTCTTGGTAAGGAATACATTGTAACTGCGAGGGCCAAAGGACTTAGTGAAGGGATGGTGGTGTACAAACATGCGTTCAAGAACGCGTTGGTAACGGTTGTAACTGTTGTGGGGCTCATCTTTGCGCTCAGTTTGGGAGGCTCAGTGCTTATTGAGAATGTTTTCGCGATCCCTGGTTTAGGTCGGCTAATGGTTTCGGCTGCGATTAGAAGAGATTATCCGATCGTGGAGGGTGGAATGATTTACTTTACAGGGATTGCGCTTTTTGTGAACCTGCTGGTAGATATTTCTTACACTTTGATCAACCCGAAGTTAACATATGAAAAGTAGCGCTCTTCTCAATGAATAAAAGTCAGAATCGTGTCAATTGTTCAGGATGAATCAAGAGTTAGCATGCGTAGCAAATACATTGAGCTTCGGAGATTCTTGAGGAACCGACTATTCCTTTTAGGCTTGCTTATTCTTGTTCCCATCGCCTTGGTTGCCATATTCGCACCGTTTATTGCTCCCTTTGATCCGCTTGATTTAGATGTCAAGAACAAGTTCCTGCCTATGAACTCGGGTCATCTTTTTGGAACCGATGAGTTCGGGAGGGACGTTTTTAGTCGTGTAGTTCATGGGTCAACGATTTCTCTTCGTGTGGGAGGACTTACGGCACTCTTCACAAGTATATTGGGGATTGTAATCGGCTTAGCTAGCGGTTACTACAAATCCATGGATGCTGTCATAATGCGGGTGATGGATGGATTGATGATTTTTCCGGGCTTGCTTCTTGGAATTATGTTAATGGCAGCAATGGGCCCACACGAAATGAATGTTGTTCTTGCCATGACCATCCTATATACCCCCCGGATTGTCCGTGTTGTCCGCAGCTCTGTTCTCGAGATCAAAACAATGGAGTACATTGATGCGGCAAGAGTTCTTGGTGTGCACGATTTGCGCATCCTCCTGAGGCATATTTTGCCTAACTGCCTTGCACCGCTCATTGTACAGGTTACTTTCGGTTTCGCTTGGGCTATTCTTGTAGAATCAGGTCTTAGCTTTCTAGGATTGGGAACGCCTCCACCGGCCCCAAGCTGGGGGAATATCATCGGCGATGGCCGCGAGTTCATTCGAACTGCTCCATGGCTAATGATTTTTCCTGGAGTGATGATCTCCGCTGCCGTTTTGGGGCTCAATCTGATAGGGGATGGATTGCGTGATATCCTCGATCCCAAACTAAGACATGTGAGTAGCAAGGTAGAAAGTTCTGTGGTATAATTAAGGTAAGGCGAGAAAGTTGCCTTCTTAAAACAGCAGTGCTATTCTATCTCCTAAGCGCGGATTATAATGGAAATAGATAAAAAGGATTTGGGCAATAAAGTATCGAACAAAAAAGGAGATGGCCTCGATAAGCATCTTCTCGAGATACGCAACCTAAGAACCTACTTCTTCACAGACGTCGGGGTACTGAAAACTCTGGACGGGATAGACTTGTGCGTTAAGAAGAAAGAAACTTTGGGGCTCGTAGGTGAATCGGGTTGTGGGAAAACGATGACTGCCCGCTCAATCATGCGCCTGGTCCCACACCCGGGGCGAATCGTTGATGGAGAAATTATTCTAAACGGAAGAAATCTTCTTAGCCTCTCCGAAAACGAGATGAGGAAAATTAGGGGGGATGCGATCTCAATGGTATTTCAGGAACCGATGACCAGCCTGAACCCTGTCTATCAGATCGGCAACCAGATCACAGAGACACTCGCAGTTCACCGGCCAGCGATCACGAGAAAATAAAGAAAAGAAAGAGGAGTCGAACTTCTGAAAATGGTCGGAATACCTTCTCCCGAACAGAGATTCTATGATTACCCTCATCAGCTTTCAGGAGGGATGC
>JAPUKJ010000290.1 GCA_027295705.1 Ignavibacteria bacterium
AGAACCCCTTCCTCTTTCGCCCCAATTTTCAGAAGCGCTTGCCTCGCCTGTTGATTCAAAACGTCTGTCTTGAATTCAACTCTTTCCATTTCAAGTGATTCAAAAGCGTATTTCAACAGCACGTGTTTGCATGCTCTATTCAAACCGGTGCGTTGAAAATCAACTCCCAACCACGTCCAACCTATTTCGATCCGTTTATCTTTCCAAGAAATATTTCCATATCTGGTACTCCCGGCTGTTGCCTTTTTTTTCTTGTCACATATTACGAATGGGTAGGAACCCCCTGCTTTTCTTTCTGCCAAGGCTACTGATATGAACTCTTCGAGTGCTTCCTTGGTCGTGAGGTTGTTTGTACTGTATTTCCAAATTTCCTCATGTTGGGAGACCAAGAATAACTCCTCTAGATGTTCCTGAGAGAGAGGTTTCAGGAGTACAGTTTCATCCTCTAGGAAAATAGAAAGATTTGAAATTTCTTGAATCAAGATTTGTTTGGACTCGCGATCGATTGACGCACAAGTAATCTTGGTTTACGTTTTTGAATGCCAATTCATGAAATGTGGTGCGGTAATGCTTGATGTCGTTTTTGCAAAAACAAGCTGATGTTGCGCCTAGATGGTGCAAGATCTCTCGTGTCTACCGTTCTATTCTGACGCTTCGATGAAGTGGGTATTCTCCATCGGTTTGCGCGGAATTCTCTCATCCCGCATTGCCGAATTGTAAGCAAACACCGCCATGATGACCGACGATTGCTTCAAATCATCTTCCTGTGCACGCTCGTACACATCCATTGTGGAATGCCACGTGCGGGTAAAATACTCGATGTCATCTTGAATAAACTGAAAGCCGGGAAGACCAATCCTATCGAATGAAAGGTGATCGCTCCCCCCGGTATTTGAGAGGGTAAGGGTGGAGGCTTCCATGCCAAACGGTTCAAGCCATGCACGGAAGATCGGTCGAACGGCATCGTTGCCATGCATGTACACTCCACGCACTTTGCCGGTGCCATTATCGTTGTTGAAATATACAGAGAACTTCTCAGCTGATGGTCTTAGTGTAATTGCAAAGTTCGAATCTGGTCCTTCACGTTCGCCAAAATATCGCTTCACGTGCGCCTTGGAGCCAAGAAGTCCTTGCTCCTCTCCACCCCAGAGTCCAATGCGAATGGTGCGTCGAGGTTTCAGATCGAGAGCTTTGAGAATGCGCATAGCCTCCATGCAGACCGCCGAGCCTGTTCCATTGTCTGTTGCGCCGGTACCTCCGTGCCACGAGTCGAAGTGAGCACCAATCATGACGATCTCGTCCTTGAGGTCAGTCCCGGGGATCTCTGCGATCACGTTGTATCCAGAATCCTGTTCGAAGAATTCAACTTCAAGGTTCATCTCCATTCGCACAAGCTCACCCTTTTTCAGCATTCGAACCATGCGGTTATAATGCTCTGCTGCAACCGCGACTTGGGGAAGAATCTTAGGTGCTTTTGGATCGTACGCCTGGATGCGATTTGCGCGTGGTGTATCTGGATGTGCTGGGACACTTGCTGCCTGGACCCAAATGTTGCCACCGTCTCTGCGGCTGGTGGTGAGAATTGCCAGTGCACCTTCCTCTTGAAGTATCAGTCTCCTTTTGTACTCAACCAGTCTTCTTGCTCTTCGTTCCGGTGTGAGTTCAAATCTGCGTCGGGGCTTGGGCATATCAGCATTGGCAAGTTCGAGAAGATGTGCTTCTGTCTCATGGCTTGCTTCCGGCTCAAAATGTGCTTTGAGCGTGGTTGGCTTACCGAGGAGGACGAACTTCCCTGTCAACTTTCCGCTGTACGTTTCCATGGCGCTGTCGGTTTCGGCATCGAAGCGGATAACGTCAGCAGTCACAGTACCGTTGGTGCCGGGCGACCAGGCCTTCGGGTATGAAATGATCGGGAAAACCTGCGGCTCGATGACATGAGCGGAGTGTCTCTTTAGTGACCAGCCTCGTCCGAATGGCCCCCAACCTTCGAGTCGGGCATTATCTAATTCCCACTCGTCAAGTTTGTCCCGTGCCCACTCGGCTGCTTTTTTGTATTGAGGAGAGCCGGTCAGTCTTGGTCCGTAGATGTCTGTCAGGTAACTCAGGATTTCCATCACCTGGGAGCGCTCAGTACCTTCAGCGATGATTTGATGAATGGCAGCTGAGTCGGGTTTCTCGCTGGTTTCTACCTGCGCGACAGTGGGCTGAACAAAAAGAAACAAAAGGATGGCTATTTGAAGTGCTTTGCGATTCACAGGATGTTTTCCCATAAGTGTCTGATGGTGAGCGTGCACCACCTGATGACAAAATCCTCTCTGTCGAGCGAGTTTTTCTACGTCAGCGCATCGTAGTTCTTCTCCAGTTTCTCCAACGTCTGGCCGAAGTTATCTAGTTTTTCTTTTTCCTTGTCCACGACCTCCGGCGGTGCTTTTGCGATGAAATTCCGGTTGCCGAGTTTTTTTCTGATCCCAGTAACGAGATCTGAGACACGGTCGATTTCTTTCTTGAGGCGGGCTTTCTCACGTTCAATATCAATGAGACCTTCCAGCGGCACAAACAACTCCTCACCTTCCACGACAGCGCTTGCTGACAGCTTCGGTCTTGCACCGTCACTCAGGAATGAAAGTGATGCTACACGAGCCAGCCGCTCAAGGTAACCTTGATAAGGTTGCAGACTTTCCGGTGTTCGTGCGTGGCCCATCTTCATAACGACGGATATCTCTTTAGACGGTGCGATTCCCATTTCGCCCCGGATGTTGCGGAGCGATTCGATGACGCGCTGCACAAATGCCATTTCCTCCTCGACCTTTCTGTCAACAAGCTTCTTGTTTGGTGTGAGGAGGGGTGCATGCATGATTGTTTCCAGCTTTCTCCGTTTGCGGATATTTTGCCAGAGTTCCTCGGTGACAAATGGCATGAGGGGGTGGAGGAGGCGGAGTGCAGCATCGAAGATATCTAACGCGCGACGAAGAACGGCCTGTTTCACCTTTTCGGGTTCATTCCCATAAAGTCGCGACTTGATCATCTCTAGATACCAATCACAGTAGTCGTGCCAGAAGAACTCGTATATCGTCTTGGATACCTTGTTGATTTCATATTGCTCGAGTGCCGACGCGATTTCCAATGCTATGGAGTGGAATCGAGAAAGCATCCAGCGGTCCGCAAGGTCAAGATGGCTCAGGTTAAAGTAGGCTTTCTTTGTTGCCTCTCCGCGATCCGTCTCGGCAAGACCGATCTGGTCGCGGTTCATTAGCAGGAGGCGGCCGGCATTCCAGATCTTGTTTGCAAAGTTACGCCCGATCTCGTTTTTCTTTTTGGAGTAGAGCACATCCTGACCAATAGGTGCAAGATAGAGAGTCGTAAAGCGTACAGCATCTGCACCATATTCCTCGATCAGATCGAGCGGTTCTGGCGAGTTCCCGAGTGACTTGGACATCCTTCGCCCTTTTTCGTCACGGATTGTACTGGTGAAGTAGACATCTTTAAACGGAATGTTGTCCTTCAGTTTACTTCTGCCTGTAAAGCTAGGACCAAACTTAAGGCCAGCCATGATCATCCTTGCGACCCAAAAGAAGATTATATCAGGTGCGGTCACAAGAGTGTCGGTGGGGTAGAAGTATTTCAGGTCGGCGCTCTTCCCGAGCTTCTTATGACCAGGCCAGTCATGAACCGAGAACGGCCACAGCCAAGAGGAGAACCATGTGTCGAGTACATCTTCATCTTGCCTCAAATTCTTGTTGCCACAGTGTGGGCATTTCTTAGGAGTGGTTCTACTGACGATCGGCTGATTGCATTCTGGCAAACTCTTCTCGTCTTCATTGCAATACCAGACTGGTATGCGGTGACCCCACCATAGTTGGCGCGAGATACACCAGTCCCGAATGTTAGTCATCCAATGCTGATATACTTTCACCCATCGCTCAGGGTAAAACTTGATTGTTCCGTTCATGACCACATCAAGTGCAGGCTCCGCGAGCGGTTTCATTTTTACGAACCACTGGTCAGAAAGATATGGTTCAATAACCGTGTCGCACCTGTAGCAACGACCCACGCTGCTCGTGTGGTCTTCCACTTTCAGCAGTAGTTCCTGCTTCTCAAGATCAATCAAGACACGCCTGCGCGCTTCGTAGCGATCAAGTCCACGATATCTCTTGGGGACGTTCTCATTCAGTGTTGCCGAGACGTCAAAGATGTTCAGCTGTTGGAGACCATGCCTTTGTCCAATCCAGTAGTCGTTTGGGTCGTGTGCCGGCGTCACCTTCACCATCCCAGTTCCAAAAGCAGGGTCGACGAATTCGTCAGCTATGATTTCGAGCTGTCGATCTACAAGTGGGAGGGTGGCGGAACGGCCGATGAGGTGCTTATAACGTTTGTCGTCAGGGTTGACTGCAATTGCTGTGTCACCGAGCATCGTCTCAGGGCGAGTGGTCGCAACGGTAGCATAGCCAATAAATCCCTCCGATTCGGTTTCGTCCTCAATCGGGTATTTAATATAGTAGAGTTTCCCTGTGTGTTCTGAGTAGTTCACCTCGTCGTCACTAATGGCTGTGTGATCTTTCGGGCACCAGTTGACGATGTATTTGCCTCGATAGATTAGTCCATCCTCGAATAAACGAACAAAGACTTCCTTGACCGCGTTGGAGAGGGTTTCGTCCATTGTGAACTTCTCGCGGTCCCAGTCGCACGATGCTCCAAGAGTGCGGAGTTGCTTGATGATGACTCCTCCGTATTCTTCCTTCCACTGCCACACTCGCTCAACAAATTTTTCCCTGCCGAGATCGTGCCGTGTCTTTCCCTCTTTCATTAGCTCGCGCTCAACGACGTTTTGCGTAGCTATTCCTGCGTGATCCATTCCGGGAATCCAACAAGCCTCAAACCCCATCATGCGTTTGTACCTAATGAAAGCGTCCTGCAGCGTGTTGTTGAGAATATGACCCATGTGAAGCATGCCCGTGACGTTTGGCGGTGGGATGACTATTGTATAGGCCTTTTTCTTGGAGTTGACTTTGGCGTGAAAGAGGCGGTTTTTTTCCCAGTGTTTGTACCACTTTTCCTCGACCTCTTTTGGAGAATAGACTTTCGACAATGACATATTTTGAGCGGATTTAGCCAAAAACGCTCCGGTGATCAAGAACGGTGAAATTACAGAGGGCTGCAGTGAAGGTGACTTGGAAGAACGATCGGTTACCGGACCGTGAAACGCCGCTCCACTTCCTTGGTATTGCCCATTTTGTCTTTGAGACGTATTGTGAGTTGGTGAGAACCACTTTTGAGGGGCTCGGTGACCCTGTAGAATGCGCGGCGATGTTCGCCATCTATCTCCGGTATCACTATGACGCTGTCAATGTACATTTTTAGCTCATTATATTCAACGCCGGAGAGGTTGTCACCGAACCGGAACGAGATGTACGGCCGACGACTGGAAATGCGGGTTATTTTCACTCTATGTATACGTGGAGGAGTACTGTCAACAAGGACGGCAAGATCGCCCAAAGTCCGGGTGAGTCTTCCAGTAATTCTACTTGAGTTGTTATCGTTCGTTGCGAGCAAATTCCAGTTTCCTCTGCCTCTGCCGCGGAAAAAGAGTCCCTGGTTCTGCTTCGAAGAATCAACATCCAGTTCTACAGTCAGCCCCCGGTTGAGCACGGTGTTTTCTGGTTTCAGCGTGTACGTGTCTTCTCCGTCACTTGATTGCTTGTCAAGTTGCAGGAGCACAGTTTTGAAGACAGAGTTCCGATCATGTTCAATCCTGAGTTTTCCGTCGTCAAGTCGAATGTTCCCTGAGCTTCCCGCTGCAATCGGGTACAGGTCAAATTCGTCAATCTCTGTAAACCTCTGACCGTTCACTTCTACCTTTGCGACCAGGCGTCGAGTACCGGCGAAGGATTCTGTCGGATAGAATGTGCCAACATAGTAATCAAGATCGATAGGAGTGAGCGAGACTATACGGCGTGTTTCTCCCTCGTACAAGAGGACTGTAGGTGTGTCAGTGAAAGCCCGATTAGTTTTGAGCAGAATCCGGACGAAATCCGGATTGATCTCATGTGTAAGCTCAGCCCACCCGGCAGGTCCATCCGGTTTACGGAGAAAATGAATTATCGGTTTGGATTTCGTACCCCACTTACTTTCCGCTACCACCTTGACAACATCGTACCTTGCCTCGTCCAAGGCAACATGTATTGCGCGATCGTTTGATTTGGCATCGGGCCTAATCGTTTTCAAATTCCATTTACTGCTCCTATTTCGTTTTGTGTACACCAAAACTCTGTGCACGCTTCCGATATCATCAAACCTTATTACCAGACTCACACTATCCCGCTCAACATCGATCGCCGGTGGGTGATTGAGAATAATCTTTCCTGTGACCTGCGAGCTGTTGTCATTGAAGTCAGTCGAGACGATCTTAAAATCGTGAGGTCCTTCCGCAAAAGATGCAGAGTTTACTATACCTGCCTTGTACGACTTTGGGGAATAGAAAGGGAGATCATTTGGAGAATTGCTATAAAGTTTCTCGAACCGGCCGCGTCCCTTGGAAAGTAATCCCCAATCATAATACAAACCGATCTGATGAGCGTCACGTGCAGGTGCTCGATCGAGCCTGACTGTGTAAAGTAGTGTGTCATCGACGAATAACTGGTGTGTATAGACACCATGTCTGTACCATGATCCGTGTGACCTGTCTCGTACATTAATTGCAAAACCTGCTTCACCAGTAAGCCGAATTGGTTGGACTATTCTGTACTTGCCGTTCGATATGCGCTGTGCAGAGTATGTACGTGCTTTCCAGCCTCCTTGGACCTGAGTGTCTTTCCCGAGAGGTCTAATAGCTATCTTTCTTATCGTCGGCAGGGTATTATCGACCATATACAGGCTGTCACACAGGAGGGGGTTCACAAGGTTGAGGTGCTCGTCTCTGATTTCAAAGTGAAGATGAGGCGTGCCAGTGCCGGTCTCCCCAGTGTATGCAATGATATAGCCCTTCTTGACGGGAAATTCGTTTGGTTCGCATGTGATCTTGACGGGATACCGTTCTAAACGCTCCTGCTCTTGTCGTACGCGGGCATCAATCTCCGCATTGAATTTCTCAAGGTGCGCATATGTGGTGTAATACCCGTCGTTGTGGCGCACGTACAGCATCTTGCCGTAACCTGTTGGACTGACACGTATTCTTGATATGTGGCCATCGCGGGCCGCATATACGTGATAACCTGTTCGGTTGCCGGTGCTAATATCAATGCCGCCATGGAAATGAGTGCGTCGAAACTCTGCAAACGTCGAAGTGACAATTCTCCCGGCGTTGGTGGGCCAAATGTAATCTGATAAATCAGTGTTGAGCGCGCCATATGGCTTCGAAGAGGCGAAAGGATCACGACCAGCGGGTTGAACGATTCTCTCTGGGGGCGTAGCTACGGTGAGTGCAGCAAAAAATGCGGCAAGACTGCTAAGTCCGACAACGGATAGACCCCCTCTAGTCTTTCGAGTTATCACTAGGCCTGCTGTCCGAATTGATGGATGATGCTAGGCTGGAGGGGGGAGGTTTGGACTCGTTCGTGTCGGGCAATTATTTCTCTTGCGAGGGCGAGATAAGCAGCTGAGCCGCGTGAGTTGACACTGTACAGTATTGCAGGCTTCCCGTAGAAGCTTGCTTCGCCGAGGACAGTGTTTTTCGGGATGATCGTCTCCAATATGTACTTGCCATATTTAGCCTGGAGTTCGCGCATTGTGATATCCGTGACTCGAGTATTTGGCTCATGCATCGTCATGAGGATTCCCTCCACCTCGATTGATTTATTCGCAACTTTGCGAATCCATTCGAGATAATTGAAGAGCTTATCAACTGCATCAAGCGAGAAGTGTCCTGGCTTTACAGGTAAAAGGGCTGAGTCTGCAGCAGTGAGAGCATTTGTTGATAGTCCGCGGAGGAATGGAGGACAATCAAGTAGTACATAGTCATAATCCTTGGTAATACCGCGCAGCGAATTTCTCAGGATGGATCGATTATCGGCAAGGCGCATGTACCGCTCTTCCATTTGCAGTGACTGCACGTTGGAAGGAATAAAATCTAGGTACTTGAGTTCAGTTTTGTGGATTGCACTTGTAATTCCAGTGATGAAATTGAATACTTCGAATAATCCCGCCTTTATCGTTCCATCCGTAAATCCCAGTGAAAGACCAGATGCCCCGAACGAATCCATATCAATGAGAAGGGTTCGTTTTTCAGCGACGGCCAAGCTAGCCGCAAGGTTGACCGCTGTGGTGGTTTTGCCTACGCCGCCTTTAGGAAGTGCAACTGCAATTATTCTCGCCATAACGTTTGGGTGCCTGTGTTTTCGGCCGAGTGCTATTTTACCCCAACCCGGAGCATTCCAACAGATTCCAGTTCTGCTTCAAGGATGTCACCTGGCACCACTGTGCCAATGCCATCCGGCGTTCCGGTGAAAATGAGATCACCTGGCTCCAGCCTGAAAATAGAGGACAAATATGATACCAAATAGTCGATGCGAAAGATCATATCTTTCGTGTTTGCTTTCTGACGAATTTGTCCATTTACCCGAAGTGATATATCAAGATTGTGGGGATCGGAAATACTTTCTTTTTCTGTGAAGGTTGATACTGGAGCTGACGTGTCGAACCCTTTTGCGATGCTCCATGGCAAGCCCCGTTTCTTTGCGTCTGCTTGGATATCCCGCAGGGTCATATCCAAGCCCACACCATAGCCTGCCACGTATTCAAAGGCGACGCTTGTTGGAATCTGCTTGCACTTCCTGCCGATCACCACCACCAGTTCAACTTCGTGATGCACTTGCTTCGAAATCGGTGGTATGATCACATCGTCCCCGGTCTCTATGATTGCTGAAGCCGGCTTGATGAACACGACCGGTGTGTCTGGGGTTTCCGCATTCATCTCCCTTGCATGCTTTGCGTAGTTTCTTCCGAGGCAAAGGATCTTACCAACACGGAGACATCTCTCCGAGTCGCGGAACCTTACTGTGTTCATCAAGAAAATTTTGAGATCACAATGCATGAGAATATACTCAGCCAAAAGTTGCATTGCAAGGGTTAGTCACCTTTTCTTCAGAATTTGTGTGAGGAAAATCATCTGCTTGCAATTGTTTCAATTTATCTATAATTTCAGCGCATAAAGTTTTAGTTGAAACACGAGTGCTAAGTTGGCTCTTACCTACGCGCAAGCTGGTGTGAGCATTTCAGAAGGGGAGAGATTCATCCCCTCACTTCGGACGACCCATGTTAGATCTGTGTTAAGGGGGATAGGTGGGTTTGGGGGGCTTTTTGACGCGCGCTTTAAGGGCTATAAATCTCCGGTGCTGGTTTCCAGTATTGATGGTGTCGGAACCAAGCTGCTAGTAGCCCAGATGATGAATAGGCACGATTCGGTCGGACGGGATCTTGTCAACCATTGTGTCGACGACATTCTGGTGTGTGGCGCTCAACCACTATTCTTCATGGATTACCTTGCAACAGGTAAGTTGAACTTTGAGGTTGCTACTGATGTCATCAGCGGATTTGTTGAGGCGTGCAAAGAGAATGGTTGTTCGCTCATCGGTGGTGAGACTGCAGAGATGCCTGGTTTCTACGATGCTGAGAAGTACGATTTGGCTGGCGCAATAGTCGGTGTTGTCGAGAAGAAGAAGATCATAGATGGCGAACGTATCAAGAAAGGAGACGTTCTCATAGGGCTGTCTTCAACAGGTCTGCATACAAATGGGTACTCGCTTGCACGTGCAACATTGCTGAGCAAGTACAGCGTTGGCGACTACGTTGAAGAGCTTGGCAGGACTGTTGGGGAGGCTTTGTTAGCTGTTCACCGCTCCTACCTGAAGACCGTCAATGTTGTGCTGAGAAAATTTGAGGTCCACGGGCTATCGCATGTGATCGGTGGAGGTATCATTGGCAACACAATGTGAGTACTTCCGAAGTCCTATACGCTGAGCATAGATTGGAATGCGTGGGAGCGCCCAAAGGTTTTTCGGATGATTCAAGCGATTGGAAACGTTCCTGAGGAGGATATGCGCCGAACATTCAATCTTGGGATTGGTTTCGTCATCATTGCTTCAAAGGAAAGCGCGAAAGCCATTCTCAAGGTGCTTCGTAAGCGGGGCGAAAACGCACATATTATTGGAAAGGTTGAAGGTAGAGAGGGTAAAAAAAGATCAAAAGAGTGAAAAGCGAGGTCGTGAGAATTGTAAGACATCGGGTGATAGGGCGTGTCAAAAAAACATAGGATCCACTCATTGAACAAGAAGTAATGTCCACCGAAGACGAGCAGGCAAAGGATGATCAAGCGAGTCGCCCAAAAGGGATCAAGATTGACTTGAGCCACACTTTGGACTCTGCTGAAGAAGTTGATCTCTCACTTGAAGAGATTAAGGAGCGGCTTGCCCAGGCCCAGTCCTTTTACAATCGCGTAAGCACATTGAGTGAGATAGCACTTCAAATCGATGCGGCCCGAAGTCAGGAAGATGTAATGCAAGTTCTGCGCAGTGAAGCCAAGTGGTTGATTGACCATGACGTGTGCTTTATTAGTCTGCTGAACAAGTCTCGCACCCATTACCTCATCAATACGCTTTCACCCATTGCTGACGCAACCGAACTGAACCACAAACATTTCCTCGTCAACCAGGGGATGTCTGGTTGGGTTATCCAGAACCAATCTCCAATATTTCTTGATGTTACTGCAGGCCCTGTGTTCACAGAATCCATCGAAGGCACGCTGGCAGATCTCGGTATGAAATCGCTACTTATTGTCCCGTTACGTACCGGGGACGAGACGATTGGTTGCTTCACGATGAGTTCGGCTAGACCTGGTGCTTACCAGGAGCGCGAGATGTGGATTGCTCAGCTGCTTGCACAACAAGTGGCTGTTGCGTTGAAGAATGTAGCCCTGTTCGACAGTGCAAAAAAGAGAATTACACAGATTGAGTTGGTGAATGAAATCGCAGAAAAATTGACGTCTACGCTGGAATTAGAGGAGTTGCTTAAAGCGGCTGCCGAGACAATCCGAAAGAATTTTAACTACTTTGACGTGACTATCTTCTTGGTGGATCGAGGGCAGGACGTAGTGACATTGGTGGCTCATTCGGGAAAATACGTCGATTTTCTTCCCCCTGGGTATTGCCAGAAGCTCTCAGAAGGAATTGTCGGTTGGGTTGCCTCTCACGGTCAAAAAGTGCTGGCGAACGATGTTTCGGAGGACCCCCGCTATATGGCATTCGAATACCACAGCACGAAGTCGGAACTTGCAATACCAATACAGATAGAAGACGAGATCGTAGGCGTTCTCAACATAGAAGATACAAAGTTACATGCATTTGATGAAACGGATACTATCGTTCTGGAAACTCTTTGTGATCAGCTCGGAAGTGCAACAAAGAACGCAAAACTGTACGATCAGGCAAAGAAAGCCAATGCCACATTAACTGAGCTTGACAAGATGAAATCAGACTTTCTTGGGATTGTTTCCCACGATTTCCGGTCTCCGCTTGCCAGCATCATACTGGCAGCGAAGGCTTTGCTGAAGCGGGGCGATGCGGTCGATAAAGGGCGGATGAACGAGTACCTTACAGTCATTGTCGATCAAGCCAACAAATTAAGCCACCTTGCTGAAGACACGCTCTCGATTACCAAGATGGAGTCTGGGCAGCTGACGTACTTCTTCAAAGTGGTGAACGTTGAGCGCTTGATCAAGGATGCCGCGTCTTTAGTACATTTTTCAAGGAGACATACTCTGGAGTACCATGTCGATAACAGTGTTTCATATATCAAAGGCGACCAGACAAAGCTGAGACAGGTTGTCCAAAACCTCCTTTCTAATGCAGTAAAGTACTCTCCCAAAGGGGGGTTGATCAGTGTAAAAGCGGAAAACTATTCGCACGATCAGTTGCTCATCTCCGTCCGTGATGGGGGAATTGGAATCCCATCTGAGCAACAAGAGAGGCTCTTCCAGAAATTCTCTCGCATTGATACAGAAGAAGCTCGAGACATCAAAGGGTCAGGTCTGGGTCTTTGGATTTCCAAAGAGATCGTCAAGGCGCATGGAGGCCGGATTTGGGTGGAAAGCGAACCAGGAAAAGGAAGTGTTTTCAGTTTTACGCTACGAAAGGCTCAGCAAGAACCTTCGGCATCTTGACGCAACTACTCTGGCCTTATTTTTCTTGCTTTAGTTCTGCTTGCTTCACCACTGCTGAAAAAAACTCCTTCCACTTAGTTAGATCCTCGTTGTAGAAGCGAACGGTCGCGCGAAACTCTTCTTGAGATACACCGAATGTGGACAAAATCGCTTCACCATCAAACACATGGGCAGAGTCTGGCGACAAGTTTTTGAGCTTTATTCCTTCTTCTAGCAAAGCAATATATATCTGCGTGAATCTTTCGGCTTCAAGGAGCTTTTCTTGAGGTCTTTGTTTCTCGCATGAAGCTAATGTGAGCGTAGCCGCCAGAATGATGAGGTATGTGATACGTGTTGGTGGTCTGGACATAGATTGACTTTAGGTTAACAAAACTTTACTATGGAATCAACGAAGCGTAGCACTAGAGTAGCAAAGGCTGGCGTATGCATTCTCTTCGCGGACGGACTGTGTCTCCTTGACATTCGCGTCGGTTGTGGTTATATTTTTGTTCTGCTCTCCGGCGATTTCCTTTAATAGTCGATCTATTTCTAAGTTCTTCATGCCAACCACTTCTGATTTCCGGCCAGGTTTGGTCATCAAATATAACGGTGAATTGTGGACAGTGGCTGACTTCCAGCATGTCAATCCGGGCAATTGGCGTGCCTTCGTTCGGACCAAGCTGAAAAACCTCAAGAATGGGAAAGTTGTCGAAAACCGCTTCCGTGCAGGTGAAGCAATTGATATCGTTCGGATCGAAAGGAAAGAATTCCAATTCTTGTACCATGACAGCTCAGGCTATGTTTTCATGGACAAGGATAGCTTTGAGCAATTGACTGTTGATGAGGAAGAGTTGGAGGATAAAGCGCACTTTCTAAAAGAAGCTGAATCTGTTGATATACTATTTAATGGCACAGACGTCACTGGGATTGAAATACCGATTACTGTTGAACTGAAGGTCGTCCAGACGGTCCCGGGCGTTCGGGGTGATAGTGCCACCGCCGGTACAAAGCCAGCGAAAATTGAAACAGGTGCTACAGTGAACGTTCCGCTGTTTATCAATGAAGGTGACATCGTGAAGATTGATACGCGGACCGGGGATTACATTGAGAGGGTCAAAAGCTAATTTTTATGGCTCGGACACTGGGCCGGCGGAGACAAGTTGATTTTCACCCCGAATTAGTGACCGACTGAGGAGTCCTCATGGATCTACGTTACGTCAAAAAGCTTGTAAAACTTCTTACAGAAAGCCAAATCGATGAGATTGAGATAGAAGAAGATGGGAAGAAGGTCAGAGTCACAAAAAACCGCGACCACGCAACGAGCGCGCATCAAGTCGCCGTAACACCCCCCATGCATGTTACGGTACCATCTCCAGCGGTGACCACATTGGTGCCGGAACAGCAGCTAGCACCCCCAGCCGATCCCGTGGAAGCTCCATCAGCTCCACCTGAGTTAGCATACCACGAGATAAAATCACCCATCGTCGGGACTTTCTATGAAGCTCCTGCTCCTGACGCAGCACCGTTTGTTGAAGTCGGTTCAATAATCCAGCCAGGGACAGTTCTGTGTATAGTCGAGGCGATGAAGTTGATGAACGAAATCGAATCGGACGTTTCGGGGAAGATCGCCAAAATCATTGCCAAGAATGGTCAACCCGTGGAGTACAGTCAGGCGTTGTTCTTGGTAGAGAAAGCGTAGGAGTGTCTCTGGAACTTCCGAGGCGCAGCAGTGTTCAATAAAGTCCTGATTGCTAATCGAGGTGAGATTGCCCTCCGCATAATTCGCGTTTGCAAGCAGTTCGGAATCAAAACAGTAGCAGTGTATTCCGAAGCGGACCGAGATTCCCTGCATGTTCGGTTTGCTGATGAAGCGGTTTGCATAGGCCCGCCACCAAGTCTAGAAAGTTACCTCAAGGTCCCCCGTATCATCGCCGCAGCCGAAGTAACCAACGCGGATGCCATTCATCCAGGCTATGGTTTTCTGGCTGAGAACGCCAGCTTCGCAGAAATCTGCACAACATCCGGCATGAAGTTCATTGGACCGAATGCTGACATGATTTCGGCGATGGGAGATAAGGCCTTTGCGAAGGAGACAATGAAGAAGGCTGGTGTCCCAGTTGTGCCAGGGAGTGAGGGAGTTGTGAAAAGTGTGGGACAAGCACTTGAGATTGCACGTTCGATTGGAATGCCAATAATACTCAAAGCGGTTGCAGGCGGTGGAGGTAGGGGCATGAGAATTGTCCGCGAAGAACCGGAGCTTGAAGCTGCGTTCCAAACTGCCCAGCACGAAGCTGAACAAGGGTTTGGCAATCCTGATATATACGTCGAGAAGTACATCGAAGAGCCTCACCATATTGAAATCCAGGTCTTCGGCGATCAGCATGGCAACGTGATCCATCTTGGAGAGCGTGACTGTTCCATTCAACGACGTCATCAGAAGTTGATTGAAGAGTCTCCGTCCCCTTTCGTCGACCAGGACATGAGAGAACGAATGGGTGAAGCAGCCGTCAAGGGATGCAAGGCTGTCAATTATGAGAATGCCGGTACGATCGAGTTTCTCGTCGACAAGGACAAGAACTTCTACTTCATGGAAATGAACACTCGAATTCAAGTTGAGCATCCGGTCACCGAACAGGTGACGGGGCATGATTTGATAAAGCTGCAACTCCGCGCAGCGGCTGGCGAAAAACTGCCCTTGAAAAAAATACGGCAACGTGGACATGCTATTGAGTGTCGTATCAACGCTGAGGACCCTTCAAACAATTTCAGGCCGTCACCAGGAACGATTACCGATTTTCATATGCCGGGGGGGTTCGGTGTACGCGTGGATACTCACAGCTATACTGGCTATCGCGTTCCGCCGCACTACGATTCATTAATCGCGAAGCTGATCGTGTACGCTCAAACGCGTGAAGGGGCTGTGAACAAGATGGCTTCATCACTTGAAGAGTTCACTGTTGAAGGGATCAAAACAACAATCCCTTTTCATAGGCAGGTCATGCAGAACGAGATGTTTCGCAGTGGACAGTTTGACACGCACTTTCTCGATTCGTTTGAATTCGTGCCGGGAGATTGAGATGATTACCGTGTGTTGGCTAGATGACACGCTTTAGTAATGTCCTAATTGCACTATTTGAAAGGGACAATGTTCGATGAATTTGCCGGAAAATCTCAAATACACCAAGGACCACGAATGGATACTTGTCGATGGTGATATTGTCACCGTGGGAATTACGGATTACGCGCAAGGCGAGTTGGGTGATGTGGTTTTTGTCGAACTACCGCCAGTGGGCAAGATCTTAAAAGAGCATGATTCGTTTGGCACAATCGAAGCGGTCAAAGCCGTGTCAGATTTGTATGCTCCGGTCTCGGGTGCTATAACTGAGGTCAATAAGGAGCTCGAAGGTACCCCTGAGCTAGTAAACAAGGATCCCTACGGAAAAGGCTGGATGATAAAAATCAAACTGTCGAATCCTTC
>JAPUKJ010000291.1 GCA_027295705.1 Ignavibacteria bacterium
CGGGAGATACATTTCGTGATCCAGAGCGCTATTATTTCACGATCTTCGGCACGCCATCAAACGAGAAGCCCTGGGGTTGGCGAATTGAAGGGCATCATCTCTCACTTAATTTCTCGTCGATCACCAATCAGCTTGTGGCCACAAGACCAGCGTTCATGGGTGCAAACCCCGCCGAGGTTCCGACCGGATCACGAAAGGGTTGGCGTGTTCTGAAGGACGAAGAAGATCTCGCCCGCGCGTTATTGCACTCACTCGACCCTTCACAACGCGCAAGAGCGATCATCTCAGTAGATGCACCAAGCGACATCATTACAGGCACTGACAGGAAGGCGGATCTCGAGTCATCCGTAGGTCTCAGCGCCGCTGAAATGTCCAATGAACAACGGGCGATCCTCATGGACTTGATCAAGTCATACGTTCACAACAATGAAAATGGGATTGCAAATAGCCAGCTTGAAAGAATAAGAAATTCGGGGATCGAGAAGCTGCACTTTGCCTGGGCAGGTGGCACTGAAAAAGGACAAGAACACTATTACCGAATCCACGGTCCAACCCTCCTGATTGAATACGATAATACTCAGAACAATGCAAACCACATCCACACTGTTGTCCGCGATCCAAGCAACGACTTTGGAGAAGACTTTCTTAGAATTCATTATCAAAACGCGGTCCACCACAAATAAAAAAACTGCTACTGATTACGCCTTCACCTGCATATTGTGTTACAGTCCTTTGGGAGATCCAAAGTTGAGAAAAAGCAAAATGTGCGTGGATAGTGGTCTGCAAACGAAGTTGTTGTACACATAGCTGGGTGGGACGTGAAGTCATTCGGTGTTTTCGGAGGTTCCTCTTTGAACCAAACCGGGATGTTACGTATGAGGTTACTGACTTCAACGAGCAGTCCGTAACTTCACGCAGACACTTATCCTGGGATGAACTGAGGGCAGCCCAAGAAGAATTACGCGAAGCTAACGTATGTCTTGGTCCCGACGATCCTACTAGGGACAGCCGGTTTCTGGAATGGACGGTGGTCTTAGTCAGGCATTACCAACACCACATCAAAGAAATAGGAGCATTGACAAAAGCGTGAACATTTCTATTTTCCCACGTCTTAGACATTCGCTTCAACTGTTAAGCCTCGAAGTGGGTTCACACGGGTGGAAGCGCTAAAGTACTTCCGAGCTATTCTTGTGCTCCCGTTCATGGTTACAGTGGTAATTCCTTGGATCATTACATATAAAACGGGGGCGATGAATGTCGGATGGTCTCTTGCACCGCCGTTCAATGCGGGTCCGCCTCTGTGGGCCGTTGTCCTCATTTGCATCGGTCTCGTCCTGATGATCAAGACCATAACGTTGTTTGCAACGATCGGGAAAGGAACCCTAGCCCCTTGGGATCCCACACAAGAGCTCGTAGTACACGGTGTGTATCGATTCCTCCGCAATCCGATGATCAGCGGAGTGTTGTGCGTTCTACTTGGAGAGGCAGTCTTATTCGGTTCTATGCCCCTGTTCTATTGGTTCGTTTTCTTTTTGACAGTCAACTTCATTTACACGCCGCTCTTTGAAGAGCCCAGTTTGGAACGGCGTTTTGGAGAAGATTACATTCTGTACAAGAAGAACGTCCCTCGCTGGATTCCGCGTTTGAATCCTTGGAAGAACCCTCATGACGACGAAGCAGCTACAAGCGACTAATGGCTTATTAATGCAAAAAATGTCTGCCCAAATTCAATTCATGAACCAACAACAAACATAAGGGAGAACAGCTATGACGAAAAACCACATCGCCTGGAAGATCCGTATTGGGGCTACGTGCGTGACAGCAGTTGGTGCCCTGCTGCTGACATGCCCGGCTACAGGAACCGAGATAATTAATAGACGGTTAGATGAGTCAACCTCATCCAACCAGAGTGTCAATATGGATTCGGTGATAACAGAGCTAGAGAAAAACATCGCTGGTCGAGAGAATGAGCCGGCAGAAAAAGTATTCAGAAATATCCAGATTCTCAAAGGGCAGCCCGCCATTCGGGTATTGAGAATAATGCAGTTTGGATTCGCTCCCGCCCTTGGAGTCGAGTGTAAGTACTGCCATGTCGAGAGCGGGTGGGAAAAAGATGATAACCAAGCGAAGCAAATCGCGCGCAAGATGTGGAACATGGTGGGCACCATCAATCAACAGGTAAAGGATATCGTGCATGATGAAGCTACAGTTAATTGCTACACGTGTCACAGAAGCCAGGAGAAGCCAGCGCTGAATCCAGAAGCAAAGAAGTGATTTAGGCCATCATCAAGGTGCCACCGAGGACGAACCAATGAGCTATGATCCAGCACAGCATCATCGTCGATCAATCAGGTTGAAGGAATATGATTATTCCTGGCCGGCGTGGTATTACATCACTGTATGTATGAAGGGCAAGGAATGTGTGTCTGGTCTCGTATTGAACGACAGGATTCGTCTTTCACAAATTGGCACGGTAGCATATAAATGTTGGATAGACATACCCCGACATTTCCCCAACGTTGAATTGGATAAGCATGTTATTATGCCAAATCATGTACACGGGATCGTAATTTTGAATTCCCGAAATGATACGGAACCAATAGAACGTAGGGGCGTTCAATTGAACGCCCCTACAGGGAATGTATACAGAGAATGTCACCAGAAACAAAAATGATCTCCACCGCATAAGGACATACATCACCAACAACCCAATACAATGGGCAATCGACGAAGAGAATCCTGATAATTTTCAAGTTACTGCGCGCAGATAGAATCAATCAAAATGTGTTATTTTTCATGATCAGGCCAGAGAGGACAAGCCAATGAAACTCTACGTCGGAACCAGTGGCTACAGCTACAAGGAGTGGAAGGGAAACTTCTACCCTGAAGACCTTCCTGCTGAGGAGATGCTGCATTATTACGCGGATCGCCTACCATCGGTCGAGATCAATAACACGTTCTACCGTTTACCAAAGGCGAGCGTGCTTGAATCTTGGGCTGAACAAGTTCCTTCCGACTTTCGCTTTGTGCTCAAAGCTTCCCGGCGCATCACACACATCAAGCGTCTCAAGGAGGCTCAGGATGAAACACAGTACCTCCTTCGTACCGTGAAGACACTGGGAAAGAAACTAGGTGTAATCCTGTTTCAGCTTCCACCCTACCTTCGCAAGGACCTGCCACGGCTGGAACAGTTCCTGGGTCAGTTGCCAGACGATTCAAATGCGGCATTTGAATTCCGTCACTCCTCCTGGTTTGAGGACGACGTGTTCGAATGTCTTCGATCCAGAGGGGCGGCGCTGTGTGTTGCCGACGCCGAGGATGAGTTGGAAGTCCCCCTAGTTGGAACCGCCGCCTGGGGTTACCTCCGACTGCGGCGGCCTGACTACTCCGAGGCAGACCTGAAAAATTGGATGAAACGCATCCGCTCGCAGAATTGGGAAAACGTCTATATCTTTTTCAAGCACGAAGATGAGGGCGCAGGACCCAAGATGGCTGTACATTTCCTTGAACTAAGCGATCAGGCTACAGTTCGTAAGCGTCGCGGGACCCCCACTAAACCGCGCACAAGTTCAAAGAGAGCGCGCTAAGGCCAGCGTACACGCTCACAATTCTTCTAAACAAACTTCACAAGATCAAAACTGACACAGACATTGAAGGAGGTAAAAACCCAGACATGTGTAGAAACATAAAGAAACTTCGTCGCCCAAATGAATCCCCCACGGACGCAGAGCTCAACGATGCAGCACTTCAATTTGTTCGCAAGGTGAGCGGGTATCACGCTCCTTCGAAAGCCAACCAAGAAGTTTTTGATAATGCCGTCGTGGAGGTTGCAGCCGTGACTCGGACGTTGTTCGAAAATCTCATTACTAAATGAACGAACGCAACTGAGGTACTCACAACTATGGCAGGTTCAAGTAGTCAAGAAATCTCTTTCCAGGCGACCAAAAGCTCCGGCAAGGTGAGCGCACTTCTAATGCGGCCCAAGAACGCGCGGTGGATTCTAGTTCTTGGACACGGAGCCGGTGCAGGCATGCGACACAAATTCATGGAAGCGATCGTAGAACGACTAGCAGAGCATGAGATTGCCACGTTTCGTTACCAGTTTCCATTCATGGAGCGCGGAACCAAGCGGCCAGATCCCCGACCTATTCTCTTAACAACAGTGCGCTCGGCAGTCGATGCAGCAATAAAGGTGGGTGGCGACGTCCCACTTCTTGCTGGCGGTAAATCCATGGGAGGAAGGATGACCTCAATGGCAGGCGCAGAGTCTCCTTTGCCGAATGTGCGCGGGCTCGTGTTCTTCGGCTTTCCGCTGCATCCACTTGGCCAGACTTCAACTGAGCGATCTGATCATTTGGCCAATGTCACTGTGCCGATGCTTTTCCTACAAGGGACGCGTGACTCGTTGGCAAACCTGGACCTTTTGCAGCCCATTTGCAAGAAGCTCGGCAAGCTTGCCACGTTGCACATAATCCACGGCGCAGACCACTCGTTTCATGTACTTAAGAGTTTAGGAAATACCGATGACCAAGTGATGGAAGAACTTGGAAAAACCGTTGGCACGTGGGCATCTCGAAGCTACAGTAGCCAGATTTGCACGAGTTAGATCGGCACGCGGCGCCGCGCGAAAACAAGCAAAGGCGTCTCATCGACGCCTTTTTGACCACAAGCGCTATGAAAAACTCGCGGCTGCAGTGCCCCCATGTGCTCTACTTGAGCAGAACAAACTTCTTGGTTTGCATGAAATCTCCTGCTTGCTCGCCGACGCTCGAAGAGCTTAGGCGAGCTTGCATTCGATAGAAATAGACTCCACTTGCCACAGCACTTGCGTTCCACTGTGTCGTGTATGTCCCTACATTCAATTCTTCGTTTACCAGTATGTCGACTACTTCACCTGCGATCATCTCGCTGCCATTCCCTCCAATTTTGCAAGCCGCGCTTTGGCATCCAGCAGGTCTGGTAAGTCTTTATCTGCGTCCGTCCAGAATTCGAGAAACTTTTCATATTCCTGAATGGCCAAACCTGGCCAGTTCTTCTCTTCGTAGAGCTTTGCTAGCCGGTAATGATATTTAGGATTGATCAGAAAACGGTCTTCGCTCTTGGGATCGAAGGTGATTAACCGGCGATATTCGGCAATTGCTTTATCCAAATCCCCTACGGCATAATAAGCTCTTCCCAATCCATCTCGGCTTATAGGAACCGTATACGGCGATAGGAAAGTAACATAGAAAGGGTTTGGAGGAGTGGACTTGCGAAACTTTTGAATCGCTTCTTGGTAGAGAGCTTCCCCAAGAGCGACTTCTCCTTCCAGTAGAGCAACCCAAAAGGAATAGATTTCTAGCATCCGATGTTTTATTTTAGGGAGAATCTCCATTGCATTTTTTGACTTCTCCTTTGCTGATTTTATTTTTCCTGCTTTAACATCGAAAAGCCCGGAGATACATTTATAAGAAAGGCTCCAGCGGAGGCTATCTGCAGAAGAGACAGCCAAACGAGTCTCTAAACACTTTTGCAGTTCATTTTCTGCGTCCACGAAATCCCCCATCTCTGCATAAACGAATGCCACGAGCTCATGAGCATCGGCTTCACCGAGCTCAACTCCCGAACTGCTCGCCAGGGAAATCTGCCTTCGAAAGAGATCTAACGCCTCCTTGTATCTTCCCAGAAGAAATTTTATAAGCCCGCCATGCCTGTATCCTGCTACCACAATCCCCGGGTCTTCCTCAATTGAAAAGTATTTATCAAAGGTAGAAGAATACTGGACATGTTGACGTAAAGCCTCGGCGTAATCTCCCTTAATAGCATAAATATAAGCGAGTTTTCTTAGACCCGCGAACCAGGTTTGATTTATTTCCAATGCTTTCTTGAAGTTGAAGATGGCATCATCCAGTCTGCCCATCATCAAAAACAAATCTCCCATAGAATCAAAAGGATTAGGTTCTCCAGGAGAGAGAGAAGCAAACTTCTCTAAATACTCCCGGGCCTTTGCATAGTCACCGATAAGTGCATAACGATAGCCGAGTTGATTGTAAGCGTACCCCCAGTTTGGATCAAGCTCTATCACCCGATCAAATGCATCAATCGCTTCACTATCTCTAACGGCATCACGATATTTAATTCCTAGATAGTAGTGAGCCATCTTCTCTTTGGGAAATCTCCGCACCAACTCTTCGTTAATTTTTCTAGCATTTTGTGGAGCCCTTTCTACATACGCTGTATAGTCCATTTTGATAGAAAGTGCTTCCTTCTCGGTAGTTCTTGCAGAATACTTCATGGCCTTCTCTATAGCTACTCTAGAGGCTTGCATATTTCCTAATCGTCTTTGTGCCATACCCAGATAGAAATATGCCATCGCAAATGTGGGGTCATGTTCCACTGCTTTTTCTAAATTCACCCTCGCTCCTATATCTAAGAATTGGAGGTAGTATTTCACACCTTCAAGATAATAGCGATATGCCTCCATAGATTGTGTGGTCACATCTGTAATCTTTAGGTCCTCCTCCTCAAATCTGCCGGACGGAATATATACGACGCGATAGATTGGTTTGCTAAGCTCGTCAATCTGACTCTTAAGTATGCTGCCCACCCCTTCACCTTTTGCGTTAGCACTTATCAACAATCTTTTGCTTGTCACATCCAACACCTTGATGTCCGTCGCAAACATATCGCCCGCTTTGGTGAAACTCCCCAACACAATTCCCTGAATGCCATCCATTCTGCACAATTCAAAGCCAATCTCCTTGTCAATTTCAGCAACTTCGAGCTCCTTTTTCCCCATGGCTTTGAGCAAATCCTGCATCCGTTCCCAGGTTGCCACATTCAAATATTTCGATTGTTCAAGGTTGGTAATCAACAGATTGGGAATGGCTACTCTTAGATAATCTAAACTTTCGTCGCCAGTTTGATTCTCAAATGGCATAACCACGATTGGTTTCGGACTCGACACAGCGACTTGTTCTTGAAAAATTGGCCTCAAGAGAAAAAGCACCAAAATCAAGATCAAAGCCAAGGATAGCGGGATCAGCACCTTTTTCAACTTGTTTCTTCTTCGGACTTTCTTGCTAACTTCGTTCTCAGGCACAACCTTCACGCCTGCTTCCATTTTCCCGAATTCGCGCTCGTCTTGCACTTGCACGCCACCTTTTTCCCCATTGAGAACTGCTTGCGGTACGCGCAGTCCTTCACCTGTAAGTGCAAATATCTCGATCCGCCGTCTGACATTCTTCAACTCCATCTGACCAAGCGACTTCGCTTCTAGTCCCGACTGATTCTTGATCTCATCATAGACTTTCTCGGAAATACATACTCCACCAGCAGCGGCTACTTGCTCAATGCGGGATGCGACATTAACACCATCCCCAACAATGCCTTCTTCCTCAAAGATCACATCGCCCACGTGGATGCCAATTCGTGCTGGGATCGTCGGCTTTTTCCGCAGTCTTTTCTGAACCTCTACTGCGCAACGGGTCGCCTCGATAGCACTTGCAAAGCTGCACAGAACGCCATCGCCGTAGAATTGCTTAATCTGACCACTGTGTTGAGCAACAAGTGTACGATGGGTCTTCCGAAGGTGGTCCCGCATCGTTCTGGCCTTAGACTCATCTTCCTGCATGAGGGCAGTGTAGCCAACAATGTCAGTGAACATGATGGCTGCAAGTTTTCTCTCTTGTCTTTTTTCCATGATTTACCGTGAAGAAAGGTGAGCTGGCTAAGCGAATCTGCGACTTTTTTCACTCAGCCACAGGAAGTGTGTAAGGCATATCAGCGGCTCATTAGTTCCTATTTCGAGCCACATCGATTTCTGATGAAAAGGTAGCGATGGTGCGTGTAAGTATCAAACTGCCACCCTTGACAACAAGGGTCAAACGTTGACAAGATCCAGGAGTTTCTTGCTGATTCTCAGAATCAGAGAGTTTTCGCAGCCTTGTTCAATCAAGTGTGTACCCTGTCCCGGACTTGAACCTGGATGATCGGAGCACTATAAGCAGCGAGATTTGGACGAGTTAAAATAGGCACGCAGCGCCGCGCGAAAACAAAGAAAGGCGTCTCATCGACGCCTTTCTGATTACACCAGCATGAACAAATGCTCACTTCGAAGGAGATGACTCAGATGGCACCGTTGAGCTGCAGTGTTCTTTAAAAACTCCCATCAAATGCTGAGAAATTTGAAACGCATCTCTGTTCTCGATCTGATATCGAGGAATGAAGTGCACAACCTGACCGTCTTTGTACAGGGCCATTGACGGCGATGACGGCGCAATATCACCCAGGTGCTCTCTTACTCGAGCTGTGGCTTCGATATCTCCTCCCGCAAACACTGTGGTCAAGTCATCCGGCTTCACAGGTGACTGTTTTAGTGCCATTGCGATTCCGGGCCTCGCTTTCCCAGCAGCGCATCCACAAACGGAATTAATAACGAGCAGGTTTGTTCCTTTTTGGCTGTTGATTGTCTTGTCAACTTCTTCAACAGTGCGAAGCTCACGGAACCCGATCTGTGTCAACTCGTCGCGGAATGGCTGTATTGCTCTTGGATCATACTGCATGTTTTTCTTCCCCTCCTTACGTTAGGTATGTAAATGAACAATTAATTCGTCGAGTCTGTAACCTTAACAACTCATTTGCGTCGTCGAAGGTTCCGCTTGCTCTGCTTTCGCGGTTTTGCCGATATCGAACGTTTCCTCGTTTTAGCCTTCTTCTTGCGCAAACTCATGGTCTTAGTGGCAGAACCAGCTTTGGTTTCTTTCGAGCGTTTGGCCTTCGCCTTGGTACGTTTCCTTGCTGGTTTCGACCTGGTTGCTTTGCCACGCCAACTCTTTTTTCTTTCCTCCACCAAACGCTTAGATCGCTTTTGCTGCGCTGCAATGAGATTCAGAGCACTACCAGCTTTGAACCACTCAATTTGATTCTCGTTGAACGAATGGTTCAGCAGACACTCGTCCACAGTCCCATCCAAATGCTTCAACACCATGCGAAGCGGGAACCCAGACGCAAAGCGTGTCAAACTAATAATCGAAACCTTGTCGTCCTCGCGGACTTTGTCATAGTCCGCAGGATCTGCAAACGTCAGAGGAAGCATCCCTTGCTTTTTCAGGTTCGTCTCATGGATACGCGCGAAGCTCTTCACAACAATGGCCATGCCGCCAAGCCAGCGAGGTTCCATGGCTGCATGCTCTCGGCTGGATCCCTCACCGTAGTTTTCATCACCAACGACAACCCAACCTAGGCCTTCATTTTTGTAGTACCTCGCTACCTCAGAGAATTCTTTTGTCTCGCCTGTCAACAGATTCTTCCCTACACCTGGGCTGCCAGTGAATGAATTTACTGCACCGCTGAACATATTCTTCGAGATGTTATCGAGATGCCCGCGGTATTTCAGCCACTTACCTGCTGGTGAGATATGATCAGTCGTACATTTTCCTTTTGCCTTCACCAACACGGGCATATCAATGATGTCCTTTCCGTCCCACAGAGGAAATGGAGTCAGAATTTGCAAGCGATCGCTTGTTGGCTCCACTTTCACCTGAACCGTTGCACCGTTCTTCGAAGGGGCTACGTAGCCTCCCTCGCCCGGAGTGAATCCGCGCTCAGGAAGTTCGTCCCCAGTTGGCGGCTCTAGCTTCACCAATTCACCTTTTTCGCTTACCAAAGTATCTGTAAGCGGATTGAAGGTAAGTCTGCCGGCTAGTGCAAACGCAGTAACAATCTCGGGACTCGCAACAAAAGCGTGAGTGTCGGGATTAGCATCGTTTCGGCCGGCAAAGTTTCGGTTGAACGAAGTGATGATGGAGTTCTTGTCTCCTTTTTTCACATCGTGGCGTTTCCATTGGCCGATGCATGGTCCACAAGCGTTTGCGAGAACAAGTCCTCCGACATCTGTCAGCGTTCTGAGGTGACCATCACGTTCAATCGTCGCACGCACTTGCTCGGAACCTGGCGTAATAGTAAACTCCGACTTCACCTTAAGGCCCTTCTCAAGAGCTTGTCGAGCAATGCTCGTTGCCCGCTCAATGTCTTCATAGCTGGAGTTTGTACAGCTTCCGATAAGAGCGACTCGAAGCTCTTCAGGATAGTTATTGTCACGAACACCCTGCGCAAATTCCGATAGCTTCCAGGCCTTATCAGGTGTAAACGGACCGTTAATCATGGGCTCGAGCTCTGACAGGTTGATCTCGATGATCTGATCGTAGAATTGTTCCGGCGACGACAGGACTTCAGGATCGGGAATCAAATATTCGGTAATCTTGTTGGCCATCTCCGCGACTTCCGCGCGTCCTGTTGCCACAAGATAGTCCGCCATGCGTGAATCATACGGGAAGATCGAAGTCGTTGCGCCAATTTCCGCACCCATATTGCAGATTGTTCCTTTGCCGGTTGCCGAAATCGTTTCTATCCCCTCACCGAAATACTCTACAATCGAGCCGGTTCCTCCCTTGACAGTAAGAATTCCTGCGACCTTGAGGATGACGTCCTTCGCCGAGGTCCAGCCATTCATTCCACCTGTAAGACAAACGCCGATAACTTTCGGATACATCAATTCCCAGGGCATCCCCGCCATTACATCCACGGCGTCTGCACCACCGACTCCGATCGCTATCATACCGACTCCGCCCGCGTTGGGAGTGTGTGAATCGGTGCCAATCATCATTCCGCCGGGGAAGGCATAGTTTTCCAATACAACCTGGTGAATAATGCCAGCACCGGGTTTCCAGAATCCAATCCCGTGCTTGTTGGAGACACTCGCAAGGAACTCGAACACCTCGTTGTTATCAGCAAACGCCTGAGCGAGGTCTTCCCGCGCTCCAACTTCAGCTTGAATCAGGTGGTCACAATGAACCGTGCTGGGGACTGCTACCCTTGGAATACCTGCCGACATAAACTGGAGAAGCGCCATCTGCGCAGTCGCATCCTGCATGGCGACTCTATCGGGAGCGAATTCCGCGTACGTCTTGCCCCGCTCCACCGCTGCTTTTACAGGTCGCCAATAATGTGCATAGAGAATCTTCTCCGTCAAGGTGAGAGGCCGACCGACGAGCTTGCGCGCAGCCTTCACTCTCCCGGGTGTACGGGCGTAGACTTTCTGAATTAGATCTAAATCGAATACCACGCGATAATTCCCGTCTGAGAAGTTGCGATGCGAACATACTTGTCTTAAATATACGGATAGTCCACAAGGTCTGCAAGTAACGCGAAATCGTTAATACTCAGAACAAACTTACGGTAGATAGGCACGCTAGCATTACTGTTTTCCCCAAAGTCCCACTTACGAAAGTTGGGTTGGTGCAAACTCGCACGCTCTGAGCATGCAAAGGCTCCCCGCAACGCTGTTTGCAATAGTTCTCACTTTTTGGTAATTTTGGCTTGAATTATCCATAGTTAGCAAGCTAAGCACTAGGAATGCCCACCAAGCCTCTTGAAATAACCGAACTAGATGAAGAAGTAATAACTCAGGAACCCGCAAAGGTTATTTTGTTTAACGATGAGGTTCATACGTTTGACGAAGTGACCATCCAACTAACCAAAGCGATTAGATGCACACACTCGAAGGCCGAGTCACTGGCGTGGGACGTGCACAATAACGGCAAGGCAGCGGTCTACGGCGGCGAGCTTTTGAAATGCATGGAAGTGAGTGGAGTTCTGGAAGAAATACAACTGATGACGCAGGTTGAAGTAGCATGAATCGGAGAAAAAACGATGGCCATGAGAGTTAAGGAGGAGCAGATTTTGTACGATGCCAGAGGTAGAAAAACGCACGTTGTTCTGCCCGTTAAGAAATATGAAGAGCTGCTTGAACGACTGGAAGACCTCAATGACCTCTGGGCAATGAGGCAAGTGGAGGCAGAGAAAAGTATCACCTGGCAGAATGCCAAGAAAAAGCTCCGAAAGATAGGATTGAGCACGGTGGGAGCTGACTAAGAAGTAATTTTTTTTCGGCCATTGTGTCGGTTCGCGAAGAATTTGGGGCCATATCATCGCGCGCAATCGGCTCTTTTTGCATTTCCTCGCGGTGACAAACTGGCGCGCTAAGTTACTTATTGGTCAGCCCCCTGCAGAAGCGATCGAAAGCGATGGAACGAGATCAACAAACCCGTCAACGACGGCAACTCAGACTCCAATCGTGGGATTACTCCTGGCCGTGGTGGTATTATGTAACGATATGCACCAAGGATCGAGTTTGTGAGTTGGGTCAAGTCAGACAGGACAGAATGGTTCTCAGCAATGTTGCAGAAATCGCAGAAGAGACATGGCGTTGGTTGGCCATCCAATATGATTATGTGGAGTTGGATGATTTTGTCATAATGCCCAACCATCTGCATGGAATCATCATCATGAACGAACTTCGTAGGGGCGGTTCGCGAACCGCCCCTACAGAAAACATCAAAAGAAAACCTCTCGGTCGGTTAATCGGTGCATTCAAAACGGTGTCGGCAAAACGCATCAACGAGATCCGCAAAACACCAGGCGCTATCTTCTGGCAACGGAGCTATCACGATCACATCATCCGCAACGCAGCGGACCTACATCGGATTCGGTCCTATATGGCCAATAATCCGTTGCAATGGGCAATTGATCAAGAGAATCCTAACAATAGAACCAAATTAACATACCAGTGTTTGGTTTGCAAACAAAACGACCGACCACCGATGCACATAAATTATGGGTTCCAAGAACCGATGGAGGATTAGGACAGGAGATTACAGAGTTTTGTATAAAATCGATGACAATACAAGAATTGTGACAGTGTTCAGAGTCGTTCATCGGAGGGAAGCGTATCGATGACGGCCAATGAAATACGGCAGAGCTTTCTGAGCTTCTTTGAGGAACGCGGCCACCGCATTGTTCCCAGCGCGCCCGTCATTCCCCACGGTGACCCTACGCTCCTCTTTACCAACGCTGGTATGAACCAGTTCAAAGATGTTTTCCTTGGCGCGGGTAAGCGTGACTACGTTCGGGCGGTCAACACCCAAAAGTGCATCCGAGTAAGCGGAAAACACAACGATCTCGAAGAGGTTGGGCGCGATACGTACCACCACACATTTTTCGAGATGCTGGGGAACTGGTCTTTCGGGGATTACTACAAAAAGGAGGCAATCGAGTGGGCCTGGGAACTGCTGACCAAAGTCTGGGGTATGGAGAAGAAGCGTCTGTATGCTACAGTGTTCGAAACAGATGACGAGGCCGAGGAACTCTGGAAAAAAGTTACAGATATCAATCCGACGCATATTCTCCGGTTCGGCAAGAAAGACAATTTCTGGGAGATGGGTGAAACAGGTCCCTGCGGACCATGTTCTGAGATCCACTTTGATGCAACTACTGATTACTCTGGCGGGAAACTAATCAACACAGGCGATCCGCGGATGATGGAGATATGGAACCTCGTCTTCATCCAGAACAACAGAAATGAAAACGGAGAACTCGAAGACCTTCCGGCCAAGCATGTTGATACGGGCATGGGATTCGAGCGGGTGTGTGCCATCCTGCAAGGGAGGAGTTCCAACTATGATACGGACGTTTTCAAACCCTTGATTAATCATATTGGAGAACTGACTGGACGTCCATATGAAGCTTGGGTTTCTGACTCCCCTCCGCAGATCGCAATGCGAGTGATCGCGGACCATGTCAGGGCCTTGACGTTTGCCATCTCGGATGGTGCAATCCCATCGAATGAAGGAAGA